>JAJFGM010000854.1 GCA_021776145.1 Kiloniellaceae bacterium
TGACCCAGATCAACGAAGATGGTTCGTTCAGAGCTTTTTCAAAACTGACATTTTACGACCTGGCCGCGCGCGTGGTTCCCGCCACGCGCGCGGCAACTTAATAATCAATAATATATCAAAGGAGCCATTAGCCATGTCCACGACGGTTGATGCAGGTAAGACATCAGGTGAGAATCACGACAAATCCAGCAATAAGTCGATAGGACGCTTTGGCTTTATTACAAAACTATATACAGCGATCAGTATCCGCTACAAATTGCTGTCCGCTTTCGGCATCGTTGCGGCCTTGACGCTGATTGCCGCGGCAGTTGCCATTTATTCCTTTTCACAGATTCGCAACAGCTTTGACCAACTGGCCAATCAGGGTATTGCCGCGGTTGCTGACGCATCCAAACTGGCAGTGCAAAGCACACGCGTGGCAACCACCTCCGTGGATATTTCCAAGGCAGATACCGAATACGACCGCTCGAGCGCATATGGTGAGTTGACAGAGGTTGTCGACAACCTTGGGAAGGAAGTCCAGAAATTCATGTCCCAGTATGCCTCTACGGTTGATGCATTAGGTATTACATCCGGCGTCAAGGACTTGAAAGACAGCCTTCCCAAGCTTGAAAAATCGACCAAGAAACGTATGAGCGTTCGCACGCGCAAGAGCGAGAACCTGTCCGAACTGTTTCGCGAGCATGAGGATATTTCAAAGAGCTTCGTTCCGATCATTGATGACGCCTATTTTGAGGCCGTTGTGGCTGCAAGCGGTGACGGTGACAGCGGCGCGATGGAAGCTATCGAGAAAATGAAGAAGAAGCTGGCCACTTTCAGGGCTGCTGTCGATACTTACCTCAAGGCTGCTGTTGCTCTGGAAAAAGACCCCAACAACGCCGAAAAGCAGAAGCAGCTAAAAGGCGCCGACGACGCATATTTTGAATCCGTAATCGCACTTGAAGCAGTAGCCAAGTCCGGCGCAGCGACATCAGATGTCAAGGCCGGATCCAGTGCGGAGGCGCATCTTGCCAAGCTCAAGACGGCTCTGGAGTCGGATTCAACACTGCAACAGATGGTTACTCTGCTTGTGCGGGGCGCGCTGACGGATGACGAAAGCGAAATCATCCCGCTGCAGGACAAGATCACGGCTTCTGCCGCCAAGCTGATCGCCGGCGTAGAGAAAATCGGTGATGCCAACATTGCAGCTAAGATGTACGTTATTACGGCATTCTCAGATCCGGAATCGGGTCTTCTCACCGAGCGTCGCGATGAATTGGAGGCCACCAAGAGCTCAAACGAGATTATCTCGGAAATGTTCTTTCTGGTGAACCAGTTGAGCAGTTCAATCGACTCGATGATTGCCAAACAGCGCCAAGTAACAGCCAAGAGTGCTGCTACCATGGGTTCGCTCATGACCTTCAGCCAGTCATTACTGGTGGCCGTTGGTGTCATCAGCCTGATTGTTGTCGCCCTGATCACATTCTTTGTTGTGCACCGCGGGCTGACCGTACCGCTGGAGTTCCTGATTTCGGCCATGGGCAAGATCGCCGGTGGCGACACAGAGGTTGACCTGCCGGGAGGCAGCCGCAAGGACGAAATCGGTGCAATGATCCGGGCAGTGCGCGTGTTCCGCGACAACGCCATAGCGCGCACGCGTATGGCCACAGAGCAGGAAAGCAGGCAAGCCGAACGCGCCGAACGTCAAGCTCAAATCGACAATCTCGTTACTGAGTTCCGGGAGTCAGTGGGCGATATGCTGAAGTCAGTTGTGGGCAATGTGGATGAGATGCAGAGTACGGCGAAGTTGCTGACCGGCATCGCAGACGACACCACAGCCAAGGCCAGCGGCGCCACCGGCGCCTCGCAGGAAGCCTATACCAGCGTCCAAGCCGTGGCTTCTGCGTCCGAAGAACTCAGCAGCTCGATTGGAGAGATCACGCGTCAGGTCGAGGAAGCGGCTGGCGTCGTGAGCGAAGCTGAAGAAAATGTCAGATCGACCACCGACAAGGTGTCGAGCCTGGCTGAAGCAGCCGACAAGATCGGCGATATCGTTTCCATGATCCAGGACATTGCCGAGCAAACCAATTTGCTGGCGCTCAACGCCACCATCGAGGCGGCGCGCGCAGGTGAGGCCGGCAAGGGTTTTGCCGTTGTGGCGTCCGAGGTGAAATCGCTGGCCAATCAGACGGCCAAGGCGACGGAGGAAATCAGCTCCCAGATATCCGAGATCCAGGGGTCGACGAGCGAAGCGGTGACGGCCATTCGGGCTATTTCCGAAACCATGGACACGATCAACCAGTACACTGGATCCATCAATACGTCGGTCGAGCAGCAAAACGCCGCCACGGGGGAAATCAGCCGGAGCGTGCAGCAGGCTGCTGCCGGTGCGCGCACCGTCTCAGACAATATGGAGGGCCTGAGCGCCTCGGTGTCCGAGACCACCCAGTCGGCGGCCCAGGTCGAGCATGCTTCCACCAGCGTCGCGGAACAGGCCGATGAGCTGCGCAAAACGGTCGACAAATTCCTGGAGAATGTGGCTGCCGCCTAAGGCGCAAACTGAAAAACAGGTGCAGTACAAGGAGCGGCCGGACAATCTGTCCGGCCGTTTTTTTGTCCGGAATCCGCAGGGCCGAACGTGCCGTGTCCGGCGCGGTGCAAACAGAGCGGCAATTGACTATCCGCCGGGCGCAAATCCGCGCTTTTTGGGCAAGCAGGATAAGGTTTTGTCAACTCTGTTTCGCGATAATGGCCGAGTCATTAATCGAGTACCATACATGGGGTATACCATGCGCTTTCCCTCAAAAATTATACACGCTGCCAGCGTTGGCGCTTTAGGCGCCCTCGCCGTTTTCGCCGTAAATACTGTCGGAGCCCAGCAACCCGGTCCGAACAACTGGCATATCGAAAAAATCAACAAGGCCGACGATGCCTATTTCAAGGCTGCAATCGCCATAGAGACGGCCGGAGAGTCCCCTGCCCGCCTTGAGGAACTCAAGGAGGCTGATGATCGCTACTTCGAGGCGGTCATGGCGTTTGAGGCAGCCGAGCATGAAGCCGTCCAGATCGCCACGGTTGAGGCCGCCGACGACGCCTATTTCAAGGCTGCGATGGCGCTCGAGCAGAGCCGGCACCAGGCGAGCAAGTTGGCGGAGCTCAAGATGGAGCGGCAGATTTTGGCTCAGGCCGAAGCTGACAACAATCTCGTCACAGCCTCGATTCCCGCTGCGGCCGCCGCAGACTCAATCGCGTCCAATCTTGCCAAGATCAAGGCCGCCGACGACGCCTATTTCGATGCCGTCATGGCGCTGGAGACATCTGGTGAAAATCCGGAAGACCTGAAAAAGCTGAAGGATGCCGACGACGCTTATTTCACCGCAGTGCTCACGCTGGAAGATGCCTATTCGAAGCAGGCGGAAGCCAAGAATGCCGCCAAAGCTGGAAAGGTCGTCAAGGTGGCTGCGGCCCCGGCGGCAGCGATGGCGCAGCCGATGCCAGCGAAACGGACGGCACCGATTCCATCCAGCGCCTATCGTGCGAAGCCCAAGGTGGCCGGTAAAACCTACCGCAAGGTCCAGACGGCCAGCACCGGCTACCAGCAGACGCAACAACCTGCTCGTGGCCCACTCAGCTTCATCTACAAAATCGTGACCTACCCGGCCCGCACCGTGTTTGGGAGCGTATTCTAGGCGCTTCGCCCTGTTCCGGGCAGGCCACCGAAATCCGATAACTCAGAGAACCAAACGGCCGGGTATTTTGCCCGGCCGTTTTCCTTTGACCGCCTTGCATCACGAGACCACTTCCCGCCGCACTCTCGCGGTGCTATTGACCGCTTCCATGAGCACTGGAAAAACCACACCGCTGGAACGCATCCGCAACTTCTCGATCATTGCGCATATCGACCACGGCAAATCGACGCTGGCCGACCGCATGATCCAGCATTGCGGCGGGCTCACTGCGCGCGAGATGAAAGAGCAGGTGCTGGACTCCATGGAACTGGAGCGCGAGCGCGGCATCACCATCAAGGCGCAGACGGTGCATCTCGATTACACGGCACAAGACGGCGAGACCTACGAGCTCAATCTTATCGATACGCCGGGCCATGTGGACTTCGCCTATGAGGTGAACCGCAGCCTCGCCGCGTGCGAGGGCTCGCTGCTGGTGGTGGATGCCAGCCAGGGCGTAGAGGCGCAGACGCTGGCCAATGTCTATCACGCGCTCGACGTCGACCACGAAATCGTGCCGGTTCTCAA
>JAJFGM010000855.1 GCA_021776145.1 Kiloniellaceae bacterium
ACCCCGAAGTGCTGGAGTGGCGCATCCCGGACCTTGTCGAGAAATTCGAGATCCGCCGCGGCTCGGGTGGCCGGGGCCGGCACCGCGGCGGCGACGGCACGCGCCGCCGCATCCGCTTCCGCGAGGCCATGACGGCGGCCATTCTCTCCAGCCATCGCCGCGTGGCGCCTTTCGGCCTGCAAGGCGGCGGCGACGGCGCCCTGGGTCGTAACTGGGTTGAGCGTGCCGACGGCCGGCGCGATGAATTGACCGGCACCGACTCGACGGAGATGCAGCCCGGCGACGTTTTCGTCCTCGAGACCCCCGGCGGCGGCGGCTTCGGCCCGCCGGACGGCGAGTGATCGCAACCGACCGTCGCTGGTTGAGAAAGGCGCCGATAACATGAACGAGGGAACCGACGGGAAGGCCGGCCAGGACGGCAAGGCGCGGCGCGCCATAGTGTCCTCAGCCCACCTTGTTTCGGAGCGGGCGGCGGCCCTGAGCGAGTTCGAATACGGTCTCTACATAGCCGCCAACGCCTTCGAACGTTGGATCGTACGCTGCATGTCGGCAGCCGGCCTGGAAGAGCTGGGGCCGCTCGACGTCATGGTGTTGCATACGGTCAACCATCGCGCGCGCGACAAGAAGTTGGCCGACATTTGCTTCGTCCTCAACATCGAGGACACCCACACCGTCAACTACGCCCTGAAAAAACTGGTCAAACACGCCCTGGTCGCTGGCAGCAAGCGCGGCAAGGAGATTTTCTACACCACCACCGATGCCGGGCAGGACGCCTGTGGCAAATACCGCGAGGTGCGCGAGGATTGCCTGATCGCCGCCTTTGAGGTCTTCTCCGGCGACCGAGGCAGGGAGATCAACGAACAGATCCGCGAGACCGCCGACTTGATCCGCGCACTTTCCGGCCTCTACGATCAGGCCGCCCGCTCGGCGACGTCACTTTAGAAGCCGCACACAGGCTGCAACTGCCTGGCGACGACCGACGGCAGACTGACGGTTCGAGCTACCAAGCCGGCGCGTGTGCGCCAAGTGGCATGGCCGGGTGCGCCCAATGCGCCGGCGCCCCATCGATCTGCCCGGCATGTCGCACCGCCGTGAGCCGGCCAAAGCCCGACTCGCCACTCTCCAGCAGGTCGCCTATATCCGCTTGTTGCGGGTCCGCCGCATCGAAGCCCTGCTCCAGCCGGCCAAGCTCCTGCAGCCAGTGGCCCGTGCGGGCCAAGGCTACACGGACGTGCCAGCTGCCGCCCTCGCGGGCGCGCCGCATCAGCCCGGCCAGAACGCCCAGGGCGAGAAAATATCCCGACGCGTGGTCGAGGGCCTGGCAGGGCAGCTCCTTGGGTTCGTCGAGACCAAGGGCGTCGGCTTCCTGCCGGTTGATGCCGATGGCGGTTTGGGCGATGGAATCGAAACCCCGCTTGGCCGACCAGGGCCCGGCATGGCCGTAGGCCGAAAGCGAGGCATAAACGATGCCCGGGCGCATGGCTGCCGCCTCTTCGGGCGAGAAACCCCGCGCCGCCAATCCGCCGGGCCGGTACCCCTGAACAAACACATCCGCGTCCGTGAGGAGCGCCGCGAGGGAAGCCTTGCCGGAAACCTCGCGCAGGTCGATCCCGGTCGCGCGCTTGCCGCGGCCGGTGTCGATGACCAGTGGTGCCACCGCCGGCAGGTGCGGCGCGGTGACCTGCAGGACTTCGGCGCCATGCGCGGCGAGGCAACGCCCGCAGACCGGCCCAGCGATGATGCGGGTCAGGTCGAGCACGCGCAGGTCCGCCAGCGGCCGCGATGCCGGCGTCAGGGGCTCGGGGTCGGCCTCGCCGATTTTTTCAATCGAGATCAACGGCAGGGCCGCGACGGCGCGCCCTTGCGCATGCGCCCGCCACTCGTCCCGAGAGCGCATCATCGCGGCGATCATGCCGCACTGCGCGGCCGTGGTCTCGAAGTCCTCCGCCGACCAGGTATGCAGGGCCCTCTGTACGGCCTGGCGGTCGTAGTCGCAGCCGAGAAGCGCCAGAATGCCGTCGCGATGGTGCGGAAAATTGGTGTGGATGCGGATCCAGCGGCCGTCGCCGCAGCGATAGGTGCCGGCGATCTTGTCCCACAGTGGCGGCGCCGCCCCGCCTTCGACGCTGAAGTAGCGTTCGCTGCGGAACTCTACGGCGGCATGACGCATATCCACCGAAATTTCGGCGGCCGGCCCGCCGCGCGAACGCCAGACCTCGGCGGCAGCCAGGGTCGCGGCAGCGATCGCGGTCTGTGCCGCAGTGCCGACACGAAAAGACGAAGGCAAGACGGGTTCCGCACCCGTCAGGCGCACGCGCCCGAGCGCGTCGGCGGGCAGACCCAAGTCGTGCCACAATCCCGCGAGAGCATCTTGCGTACAGGTCATCGGGCTCCTCTGGGTGTCTGCATGGCTGCGCGGAAACAGATCATCTAGTGGCTCGCCTCAGAGCCCGCCAACTTAACGGATGATAGCGGCAGCGACAAATTGCACCGCCGCGGTGGCCTTACTCCGCCTCCGGCCACCATCCCGTTGCCAAGGCTTCCGAGGCGGAATAGGCGGCCGAGGCGAAAGCAGGCTGGGCCTCGCATTTTCGACGATAGGCATCGAGCCGCGGAAACCGCTGAGGGTCGAAGTGACGAGGCAGTTTTTCAGCCAGATAGGTCGCAGCGACGGTGACGGCCAAGTCCGCCCTGGTCATCGCTGCCCCGACCAGCCAGTCCGACAAGACTCGATCTTCCAGCCAAACGAGAGCGGAGTCGATCTGACGGTCGAGTCGCTTCACCCATTGCGGATCCTGGGTACCCGGACTGCGACGCGCGAACTCGATACCGCGTTCGTAGGTCTTCTCGGCAAGACCAATACCGACCGCCTCGAAGCGGAGCACATCGCGACGCAGCTCCACGTCGTCGGGCGTCAGACGGTGCGTCCGCGGTGCAACGCCCTCCAAATACTCGATGATCGCCCGGCTATCGAAGAGCGTGCCACCGGTGGGTAGAACAAGCGCCGGAACCTTGCCCAAGGGGTTTACCGACAATACGGCACCGAAGTCCTGAAACACCGAAAGAACACGGCGTTCGAACGGCATGCCGTAGTGATTGAGCGCGACGGCAACGCGGCGCACGAAGGGCGAGTCGTACTGACCGATCAGGATCATGGCGGCGGTTTCCACGGCGGCGCGGGTTGCGCAAGCATGGCGCAATAGAACGGCACCGGCAATCGCCGCCGCCAGTGTCGCCACGGTACCACGGCGACCGTTTTCCCTCTAAGCTGCAGTCGGAGGCCGGTTCCATCAAAAGGGACGATTACAGTCATGCACGCGCAGTTCAATCTGCAGACATTCGCGACCAACGGCATTTCACTGCGCGCCGCCGTCGCCGGCCGTGGTCCGCTGGTTATACTGGTGCACGGCTGGCCCGAGCTCTGGTCTTCCTGGCGCCATCAAATCAGGCCCCTGGCGGACGCCGGATACCGGGTTGTCGTTCCCGACCTGCGCGGCTATGGCGGCAGCGACAAACCACATGCTGTCGCTGCCTACGACATGGCCAGCATGATGGCCGACCTGCTCGGCCTGATCGACGCGCTGGGTGAGGCTTCGGCGATCCTGGTGGGGCACGACTGGGGCGCGCCCATCTGTTGGCACACCGCGGCTCTTTTCCCGGACCGCGTTTCGGCGGTCGCGGGATTGAGCGTGCCCTACAGCCGGCGCGGCAAGGTCTCCAGTATCGAATTGTGGCGCCAGCTCTATGCCGACAGATTTTTCTACCAGCTCTATTTCCAGGCAGAAGGCGTCGCCGAAGCAGAACTGGAGGCGGATGTCAGGTCATCCCTACAGAAGATTTATCACGCGCTGTCCGGCGCGGCGGACTCGCTCGACCCTTGGCTGCGGCGCCCGGCGGGCGGCGGCCTGCTTGAGGCGCTACCGGAACCCAGCCCCTTTCCATCCTGGTTGACGCCCGATGACCTCGACTACGTAGCGGCGCATTTCGCGGCTGGTGGCTTTCGCGGCCCGCTCAACCGCTATCGCAATCAGGAACGGGATTTCACCATGATACCGGAACTGGGAGCCCGGCCCGTCGCTCAACCCAGTTGCTTTATTGCCGGCAGCCGGGACATCGTCCGCCATTTCATTCCCGACCACGATCTCTATGCGGATCCGGCCAGCCACTGCAGCGATCTGCGCCGTTGCGAGATCATCGATAACGTCGGCCATTGGGTCCAACAAGAGGCCCCCGATGCGGTCAATGGAGCCTTGCTTGCCTTCCTCGCCGAGGCGTCGTGACGGCAGGCGTCACGCGAATTCACGGAATTTCGTCGACAAACCTTCCGAGCGCCCGATATCGGGCTTTTCTTTACCGCGCGCGCGTGGCACATACGCGCCTTAGCCGAGACCTCAGACCAGACCCAGCGTGCGTCCGCGACAGCGCCGCACGCCGAGTATGAGTGCGCCTATGCCCAAGAGAACCGACATCAAATCCGTCCTCATCATCGGCGCCGGTCCTATCGTCATCGGTCAGGCCTGCGAGTTCGACTATTCCGGCGCCCAGGCTTGCAAGGCCCTGAAGGAAGAGGGCTACCGGGTAATCCTGGTCAACTCCAACCCGGCCACCATCATGACCGACCCCGGGCTCGCCGACGCGACCTATATCGAGCCGATCACGCCGGAAGTCGTCGCCCGCATCATCGAGCGCGAGAAACCCGATGCGCTGCTGCCGACCATGGGCGGCCAGACAGCTCTTAACGTCGGCCTGACGCTTGAACGCAGCGGCGTTCTGGCGCAACACGGCGTCGAAATGATCGGCGCCAAGGCCGACGTCATTGACAAGGCCGAGGACCGCCTGCTGTTCCGCCAAGCGATGGACAAGATCGGTCTCAAGTCACCACGCTCGCGCCTCGTGAAGAACCACGAAGAGGCCGCCGAGGTGTTGGCCGAGATCGGCCTGCCGGCCATTCTGCGACCCTCCTTCACCCTTGGCGGCACCGGTGGCGGCATCGCCTACAACCCCGAGGAATTCGACGAGATCGTCAAGAGCGGCCTGCGGGCGTCGCCGGTCTCGGAAGTGTTGATCGAGCAATCGGTGCTGGGGTGGAAAGAATACGAGATGGAGGTCGTGCGCGATCAGGCCGACAACTGCATCATCATCTGTTCGATCGAGAACATCGATCCCATGGGCATTCACACCGGCGACAGCGTCACCGTCGCGCCGGCCCTGACCCTGACCGACAAGGAATATCAGATCCTGCGCAACGCCTCGATCGCCGTACTGCGCGAGATCGGTGTCGACACCGGCGGCTCCAACGTGCAGTTTGCGATCAACCCCCAAGACGGCGAGATGGTCATCATCGAGATGAACCCGCGGGTCTCGCGCTCTTCGGCCCTGGCCTCGAAGGCGACCGGCTTCCCGATCGCCAAGATCGCCGCCAAGCTGGCGGTCGGCTATAGGCTCGACGAACTCGACAACGACATCACCAAAGTGACGCCGGCCTCCTTCGAGCCGACCATCGACTACGTCGTTACCAAGATACCGCGCTTCACCTTCGAGAAATTCCCTGGCGCGGAGCCGCTCCTGACCACCGCGATGAAGTCGGTCGGCGAGGCCATGGCCATCGGACGCTGCTTTGCCGAATCGCTGCAAAAGGCGCTGCGGTCCATGGAGACCGGACTGACAGGCCTTAACGAGGTGGAGATTCCGGGCGCCCTCGCCGCGGACGGCTCGGTCGACAAGGACGCCCTGCGCGCCTGGCTCAATCAACCGCGCCCCGACCGCCTGCTGTCCATCGCCCAGGCCATGCGCCTTGGCTTCGATGTCGAGGAAATTCATGCCGCGACACACTTCGACCCCTGGTTCATCAGGCAGGTCGAGGCGATCCTGGCGAGCGAAGCCGAAGTCCGCGCCAGCGGCCTGCCGCAAGACCATGAAAAGCTGCTGGGCCTGAAAAAACAGGGATTCTCGGACGCCCGGCTCGGCGAGCTGAGCGGCAGCGATGCAGCGACGGTCTTGGCGCTTCGCCGCGCCCTTGGCGTCGCGCCGCAGTACAAGCGTATTGATACCTCGGCCGGCGAGTTTCCCTCGCAAACGCCCTATATGTACTCGGCCTATGAAACCGCCTACGAGGACGCCGACATCAGCCCCTGCGAGGCTGATCCCAGCGACCGCGACAAAGTCATGATTCTCGGCGGCGGGCCCAACCGCATCGGCCAGGGCATCGAATTCGACTACTGCTGCGTCCATGCCGCCTATGCGCTGTCGGAAGCCGGCCTGGAAAGCATCATGGTCAACTGCAATCCCGAGACCGTCTCGACCGACTACGATACCTCGGACCGGCTCTACTTCGAGCCCTTGACCGCCGAAGACGTCGTCGAGATCGCCCTCAAGGAGCAAAGCCGCGGCTGCCTCAAGGGCGTCATCGTGCAATTCGGCGGACAGACGCCGCTGAAACTGGCCGCCGCCCTGGAAGCGGCGGATATCCCCATCCTCGGCACCTCGCCGGACGCC
>JAJFGM010000856.1 GCA_021776145.1 Kiloniellaceae bacterium
GTCGACGTCGGCAACAACGCCGTCGTAGAGTGCCTTGACGACCGGGATATCGGCATCGCTGAAGGTGACGTTGCCGGGATGGGCGAAGCCGACGTCGACATCGCGCGGTCGAAAGACGACCTTGTGGGTGCGCACCGCGTCGACCCCTTCGCTCTGCCGCGAGGTGTCGATCCAGCGATTGGCATTGGCCTCGCTCGGCGCGTAGGGCAGGTGCACTTCGCGCAGATGGACCCAGGCGGCGAACGGCTTCTCGCGTTGCAGGCGATCCTCGATCAAGGTCTCCAGACGATTCTTGCCCGTCGGCACGCGGCGGTGGAAACCGAGGTTTGCATAGGTCGGGCCCTCAATCGCCGCGCCGAGAACGGCGCGGCTGTCGCGCAGCAAGCGGATCGCCGTCGGCATTTCCGTATCGTAGAAACTGTACTGTCCGTTTTGCGCATGAACCGGCGGGTAGTAGCCGGTGAGGATGGAGGCGACTCCCGGGCTGGTCCAGGCCGATGTCGCAAAGGCATTTTCGAAAACGACGGACTCTTCGGCGAAACGCGTCAAATAGGGGGTCGTATCGCGCTCGTAGCCATAGAGCGACATGTGGTCCGGGCGCAGGCAATCAACGGTGATCACCAGGACGCTCCAGGCCGCGCGGTCTTCGGTTGCGGGGTCCGTCGCGGCGGAAATCGTGGTTGCCGGCCCGGCGATGGCCGCGAGGATGATGGCAGCCAAAGTGGCGGCATGTCTCAGGCGTCGCGGTTGAGGGCACGGCATCTTGCCGGCCTTGTGGGTCAAGGCGAACCGTCGAGCCCCTGCGCCTTCCCGTCGGGTGGGTAGTGCCATTAGCCTGCTTGCCTCTCGTCCTGTTGCGCTGCCTTCGGTGGCGATCCGTGTCCGTGGATTTTTAGCCTGGCCTTGGCGCGAGAGACTGTGCCATCCAGGCCCCAGGAATCAACTCAAATCGTCGCCAATGGCCCGCGGAAGGCATTGCATTACAATAGATTAGGAAAATTCACCCGAAAAGCGGCGGGCGCCAAGTCGGGTTCCTTGGTGGCGATTCTTGCAATGTCGTGGGAATGTGGGCAGACAAAGAGGGCAGAATCGCTCGCCCATCGCTGGGCCGAGCCCTTTTCCGGCGCCGAAAGAGGAGATGTACACATGGCCCCGCCTCCCGTCGAACAGCAGGTGACGTTCATCTATGCCGAGGATCTGACCTCCACCGCGGGTTTCTATCGCGATACCATCGGATTGCAGGAGGTGTTGGACCAGGGAGGATGCCGGCTGTTTCGCGTCGCCGGAGAGGCTTTTCTCGGTGTCTGCAGCTGCCGCGAAGGCCGCGAGGTGGCGCCGGGCGGCGTCATCCTGACCTTCGTCACTCCCGAGGTCGACGGCTGGTACCGTCATTTGAGGGCCGCTGGGGTGCCCACCCAGGCCCCGCCGGCGGAGAAACCAGAATTCCGCATCTACAATTTTTTCGCTGAAGATCCAAATGGTTATCTTCTGGAGTTTCAGCGGTTCCTCAATCCCTGCTGGCCTGCGCCGCGGGACTAGAGCAGATCCGCACTCGGCGGACCGCATCCGAACTGGGAGTCTCCTGCAATGACGGGCATGATTTTGCCTTACCGCGGCGTGATGCCGAAAATTCATCCCGAAGCCTTCATCGCTGAGAACGCGGTGATCATTGGCGATGTCGAGATCGGCGCCGGCTCGTCGGTCTGGTATGGCTGCGTGCTGCGCGGCGATGGCAACAAAATCCGTGTTGGCCGCAACACCAACATCCAGGACGGCACCGTCGTGCATGTCAACCACGACCCCAAGGGCGACTACCGCGAGACCGGAGGGGGCATGCCGACGCACATCGGCGACGATATCTCGATCGGCCATATGGCACTGATCCATGCCTGCCGGCTGGAGAGCGGCGCCTTTATCGGCATGCGCGCCGTGGTTATGGATCTGGCCGTTGTCGAAGGCGGCGCGATGGTCGCGGCGGGAGCTCTGGTGACGCCAAAAAAACGGGTGCCGAGCGGTCAGCTATGGACGGGCAGTCCGGCGCAATTCCGGCGCGATCTCAGTCCCGCCGAGCAAGAACAGAATGCCTATATCGGGCGCCACTACAGCGAACTTGCGGAGGGCTATCTCGGTCGTCGGGCCGCGCCGGCCTGACCCTGTGCGGCAAGTTCTGGCACCGCGAAACCGATAGCGAATCCGCGCCCAGGTGTCTCCTCCGAGTGGCATCCATGAAGCGATACCACCCGGTGGATATTCATACGGATTCGGGCTCAGTCGATCCCCTGACCTTGACGTAACTGCCCGGTGCATCTTCCAATGCTTTCAGCTTGCCGTCGCCAGGCTGCCGTGCCGGTACCTTCTTGCCACTCTTCCTGGCCATCCACTTTGACCACTCCGGCCACCACGAACCGGGATGCGGCTCGGCGCTCTTGAACCAGGCGTCCGGGTCCTTGGGGTTTTTCGTGTTCGTCCAATAGGAGTATTTGCCGCCCGCGGGTGGGTTGACCACGCCGGCGATGTGGCCCGAGGCGGCGAGGATGAACTTGACCGGCCCGGAGAACAACTGGGTCGCGGCATAGGTCGATTTCCACGGCGCGATGTGGTCCTCGCGTGTCGACAGCATGCAGATCGGCAGTTCGATTTGCGTCAGGTCGATTGGGACACCGCCGAGCGTGATGCCGCCGGGCGTTTTCAGCAGGTTTTCCTGATACAGCTTGCGCAGGTAGAAGCTGTGCATGGCGGCCGGCATGCGCGTCGAATCGGAATTCCAATAGAGCAGGTCGAAGGGGAAGGGTTCCTTGCCCAGCAGATAATTGTTCACGACGAACGACCAGATCAAGTCGTTGGCGCGCAGCATGTTGAAGGTCGTGGCCATCTCGGTGCCTTCGAGATAGCCCTTCTTGTTCATCTTTTCCTCCAGGGCGGAGAGTTGCTCTTCGTCGATGAACACGCCAAGTTCGCCGGCCTCGGTAAAGTCCGTCATGGTGGTGAAGAAGGTCGCGGTCTTGAAGCGATCGTCGCCCTTCGCCTGCATGTAACTGAGCGCACAGGACAAAAGCGTGCCGCCCAGGCAGTAGCCGATGACGTTGACGTCGCGCTCGCCTGTCGCCTGCTTGATGGCGTCGAGCACTTCGAGCGGCCCCTCGAACATATAGTCCTCGAAGGTCTTGGCGGCGAGTTCCTCGTCGGGATTGACCCACGAGATGATAAAGACAGTGAATCCTTCGCCGACCGCCCACTTGATGAAGGAGTTCTTCTCGCGCAGGTCGAGAATGTAGAACTTGTTGATCCACGGCGGTATGATCAGCAGCGGCCGCTTGTAGACCTGTTCGGTCGTCGGACTGTACTGGATCAACTGCAAAAGGTCGTTCTGATAGACCACCTTGCCCGGCGTCACGGCGATGTTGTCGCCGAGCTCGAAGGCCTCGTGATCGGTCATCTTGATGCGCAACTGACCCTTGCCGGTTTCCAGATCGGTCAGCAGGTTTTCCAGCCCGCGCACCAGGTTTTCGCCGCCGCTCTCGAGGGTTGTGCGCAGCACTTCAGGGTTGGTCATGACAAAGTTCGAGGGCGCCATCGCGTCGACGAATTGACGGCTGTAGAAATCGACTTTTTTTGCCGTCTTGTCGTCCAGTCCCTCGACCTCGCCGACCGTCGACTGGATCCAGCGGGCCGAAAGCAGATAAGACTGCTTGATGAAGTCGAAAAGCTGGTTTTCGTCCCAGTCCGCGTGCTTGAAGCGGCGGTCGCCTGAGTCGGGCTCGGCGACGGGATCGCTCGGCTCGCCAATCATGCGTTTGGCGGTTGATTGCCACAAGGCCATATAGTCTTGCCACAGGTTCATTTGCGCATGCACGAGCTTGGCGGGATCCGACATCATGCGCGCCGTCATCTCGATGAACGCCGTGCCGATATTCAGCGGGTCGAGGTCGCCGTGATCATCGCTCTGATTCTGTCGCTCGAGGAAATCCGCGACGAGACGTTGACTGCGCTCGGCGATGTTCGCCATGGCTTGGGACATTTCGATCGGGTCCGGCAATTTTACGTCGGGGGGCTGTTGCTCAGCCATGTTAGCTTCCTTATGATTCGTAGAAAGGCGCGCGCGCCGCTCGCCCAAATGGTCGCCATTCAGCCCGTGGATCGCTATAAGGGGCGAAGGTGGCGGCATAGTCTGCAGTTTCGGCGGCTTAGATAGCCGATAGACGGGTCTTTGACCAGTCCGAAGGGAAAACCTTGGCGAGATCCGAATGCGGAGTAGGTAGTGATCTGGGCGGGTAGCGAACTGGATGAGCACGGAACTGGACGAAGACCGAACTGGGCGGGCGGCGATCCCGGTGGCAAGCGCTGCGCTATTGAGAGGACGACCACACATGCTGTTTGGGGCAAAGACGACCAGATCCGGGCTGCCGGGCGTGCGGCCAAAGAGCGCGGGGCACTCGATTGTCGCGGCGCTTTTGCTGCCCATTGTTGTGGCGGCTTGCTCAGCGCCTGATTGGGCGGATCCGACCGAATGGTTCGATGATTCCGACCGGCCGCAGGCCGAGGGAGGCGACACCACCTCGCCGGACTATCCAAAGCTGTCGAGTGTCCCCGACCAGCCGCGCGAGTTCACTTCGGCCGAGGAACGGCAACAAGCCAGCGAGGGCCTGGTCGCCGACCGCGCCAAGGCCAGCTATACCGACGAAGTCTTGACCGCGGGCGGCGTTCCGGCCGCGTCGCCGCCGCCGGAGCCGGCGGCGGAGTCGCTCCCGGCGGCACCGACGCCCCTGCCGGTCGCACCGCAGGCCCAAACGCCGAAGGTCGTTACACCCCAGGCCGTCACACCCCAGGTCGTCACGCCGCAAGTTGTCACGCCGCAAGTCGTCACGCCCCAGGTCGTCACGCCGCAAGTCGTTACACCGCAGGTTGCCGCCGTGCCGGCGGCCCCGGCGCAACCCAGCGTGATCCAATCCGGCGGTTCGCTGGCCACGACCGCGACGTCGGAGGCCACCTACGCGCGGCCGGTCGTGCCAAAACAAAGTGAATTGGCGGCGGTGATATTCTTTGGCCACGGCTCGGCCAGTCTCGACGAACGCGATCGCGAGGTCCTGCAGGGGGTTCGGGCGCTTTTGGCGCAACAAGGCGGGTGGCTGCGGATTGTCGGTCATGCTTCGTCGCGGACCGGCACGACCTCGTCGACAGAGCACCGACTGGCCAATTTCGAGGTCTCGCTGAAGCGCGCGAACGCGGTGGTCGCCGAATTGATCCGCATGGGGGTCGATGCCGACCAGTTGATCAACGAGGCCAAGGCGGATGCCCAGCCGGTCTATCACGAGTTCATGCCCAGCGG
>JAJFGM010000857.1 GCA_021776145.1 Kiloniellaceae bacterium
CTTCGTCGCTACGCCCGCCGATGGATCGTCGAACGCTTCTTTGCATGGGTTCAATGGCGGCGAAGAATCCTTGTCAGATGGGAGTATCATATGGACAACTTCCTAGGATTCGTGCGGCTTGCAGCCGCATTCATCCTATTAAGGCGAATTTTAGATAGGTTGTAGCAACGATCGGTCATCATGCAGAACACTCATGGCTTAAAGGACAAAGTAATTATCATTACCGGTGGATGTGGGGATATCGGTGGCGCCACCACACGAGAGCTTGCAGCGCTAGGGGCCCAGGTATTTGTTTTCGATTTACTGGATGAAGGTGCGGGCAAGAGCCGCGTGCAGCAACTCGGTGCGGTCGATTATCTGTGCGTGGACCAAGGAGATGTTCGGCAAGTGCAGCACGGTGTCGCCCAGGTAGTCGAACGCTTTGGGCGGCTGGACGTGGTTATCGGCAACGCCGCCGTGGGTCCGCCCGGCGGCTTGTTGGATCGAACCGCCCAAGATTGGGAAAACACTCTGCGCGTTAATCTCATCGGTTGCGTTATGTTGGCACAGGCGGCGGCCAAGCAAATGGTCGACCAAACCCCCGACCCAGATGGCATCCGGGGGAAGATTCTGTTTACGAGCTCTTGGGTCGGCTCCCATCCTTTCCCCGGAGCGATCGACTATTGTGCCGGTAAGGCGGCTTTGGATCACCTGGTTCGTCTGATCGCCCAAGAGTTTGCCGACCAGGGTATTCGATCAAACGCGGTTGCACCAGGGATACTCGACGCCGGCTTGTCACGTGTTGCCATGGAGCAAGATCCACCATTGCGCTATACGATGCTCGCGTCCATTCCCCTGGGTGAGTTAGGCACTGCTGATCAGGTTGCTGATGCATTCGTCTTCCTCTGCTCGCGTCAATCCAACTACATGACCGGGCAGATCATGTTTGTCGACGGCGGCTGTGCTTTAACAAAACGAGAGTGACTCGCCGTTTTTTGAAATAAAATAAGCTTCGATGATATTTTCGGTGGTTGAAGCAGACCCGTATTCTAAGAACGGATTGTGGTCGCAGCACGGTTATTCAATCCAACCCGGCTGGCAACGGATACACAGCGATAGGATTACACTGGGACAATGGTGTGATAGCGGCGCAATTAATTGAACGTTGGTCGATAATGAAGGAATAATTATCTGGAAATAGTTAAGTAAATTCACTTTATTCAATGATCACTATGAAACAGCGTTCGTTACGTCGATGTTACTATAGAACTCACCCTGCTTGTGGGCGAATAGGAAATTGCTTTTCGAGCGGAACCGGCCTGCCCCCGATCAATGTGGTGGTGGGCAATCAGTCGCCGGAAAGGGGAATTGACCTATGGAATCGATCAATAATGTAGAGCGGCTGAGACAGCGTATGCTCGACGGCAAGCCATGCGTTGGCACCGCCGTGCAAACCACCGACCCTTTGCTCAGTGAAGTGGCGGCACAGGCGGGAAACGATTTTATCTGGATCGAAATGGAGCATACGCACCTTTCGCTCCCCCAGGTCATGAACCACATCATTGCTCTACGCGGCACCCAGGCGGCCGCCATGGTGCGAGTCGCCTGGAACAGCCAGGTGTTGATAAAACCGATCATAGATATGGCTCCAGCGGCAATTGTCGTGCCCATGATCCGCTCGGCGAACGAGGCGCTTGCGGCCGTTCAGGCATGCCGTTACCCGCCGGCCGGGATTCGAGGGTTTGGTCCCATTCGGAATATGTACGGATTCGACTCCATGGAAGATTACCTTGCGGCAGCGGACGCACAGATTTTGAAATTCGTCCAAATCGAGCACATCGATGCCTACCATGATCTTGATGCCATCCTCGCGACCCCCGGGCTCGACGGTATCGTCCTGGGCCGCAACGATCTGTCAGGTTCTATGGGTAAACTGGGCGCTTACTCCGATCCCGAATTGCTGAAGGTCATCGATGCGATCTTCGCGCGAACGCTTGAGGCCGGTCTCTTTATCGGCGTCTCGATCGGTGCCGACGTCGAGTTAGTCAAAGAGTGGCGGTCAAAAGGGGTCCACTTTTTCGGACTGGGCGGTGAAATCGACTACCTCTACGATGGGGCCAAAGCAGTCGCCGACGCGGTTCACGCGCTGGATTAGGGCCTATCTCATGTTCGATACGACGCTAAAGAACGAAAAGTGGCGATCGCTTAAAACGATGACAACATTGCCACGTGCCAGAAATATCGAATAGAGCCGCTCATCCCCGACGCGTTCTCGTTACCGGCGCCGCTGGCAATATAGGCCGCATCGTGGCGGCCGCTTTTGCTGACAGGGGACATTTCGTACGAGGCTTTGATTTGTCTGAATCCCACGGCCTAGATGAATCTCATACCGGCAATATCGCCGATGCGGAGGCGGTGGATCGAGCAACCAAGAGCGTGGACACGATTCTCCATCTGGCCGCGGAGCCGGATGAAGCAGACTTCCTGACCCGGCTCCTGAAACCCAATGTCGTTGGCGTATACAACGTCTTTGCGAGTGCCCGAAAACACGGGGTCAAGCGGGTTGTGATCGCCAGCAGTTGCCAGGTGGTATTCGGTCTCGATACCGGTGGAAAACCGATAAAGCTCGAAGACGGCGTGGCGCCGCCGAATCACTACGCGCTGACGAAAATTTGGGCCGAGAGCATGGGCGAAATGTATGCCCGCCTCTACGGCATCGAGGTAATCGCCGTGCGCATCGGCGGGTGTCCCCGGAATCGCGGTTCAGTTGAATCCATAATCGAGGAGAACCAACTGGGCCTGATACTCTCTCACGACGATGCCATCCGGTTCTTTACGCGGGCGATCGAAGCGGATTCGCTTCCTCAACCGTTCGTCATTCTTCCGGCTGCCAGCAATTGGCCGCAAGCGCCGTTTTTCGATCTAGAGCCGTCCCGGCGCATCCTCGGATACGAACCACAGGACACCTTTCCAGAAGGGATCCCCTTTCTGCGGGAACCCGAGAACGCCGACGATAACGGCTGAATCGCGTTAAACGTCTGCTTATCCCTCACAAAACTGAACCCGTTGTAGTCAAGACAAATGATCATCACTACCGAAAACTTCCATATCCGCTCGCAAAACTCGAACGCTATCTATTGGGAACAAGGCATTTTCCCGGCCTGGACGGGCCTGAACGCCTTTCGACATTTCCCCCCTGAGGCCGCCGGCACCGGCGTCGAACCCCACTACCACGACAACGATGAGATCTGGCTATTTACCGAAGGCCGAGGCGAGGTTTGGCTCGACGGCCATCTTTACGATATCACACCCAATACTATTGTCTACACCCCGATGGGATGCGTGCACCGATTCCAGATGTTCACGGTTTTCGAAAACAACGCCATCGTTACCCCCCTCGAACGCCTTCGGCGGCCCAACCACCTCACTTTAGAAGAAACCGGACCGCCGGAACCGACGGTTCCCGGATTCGTCGTTCCCGGCGCGGATAACACCGGCCCAATCGCAGATCCCGGGCCGCGCTGCCCCCTGAGTGAATGGCGGGCAATAGCCCTGACCGATGGCCAGACCGCTGCCGAAGGCGAGCTCCAGCTCAACGAGCATTGGCTGGTCATGGAAGGGACCATTGGTCTGGAGGTCGACGGATGGCCGATTGAGCTGGCATCGAACGATCTCGCGCTTTTGCGCGCCGGGGCAAGCCGCCGTATCATCGCACGTGGAGACACGCGTTTAATGGTCGTGCGTGAGAGGAAGGATAGACTTTAGCTCCAGGCCTTTGAAAATATGTGGAAATGTTTTTCACCTTAGAATGATTACCCACCGCCGAAAATACGACTATTGCAAATGAGAGTCTTGCCGAAGTTACTCGCACCTGAACAAGTCACAAACAGCCTGCGCGAGGTAGAAGGAAGCAAGTGCATCCAGGCTTCGCTGCTCTCGACCGGCTCTGGTCCGAAGAAGGGATTCACTTCATGAAACAATCGGTATCCAACTTCATTGGTTGAATACATTGGATGTAGATGAACAAAAAAGTTGGATGCCGGACTGGTGCACTTGCAGGTTTCAGCCGAACCCGATCTCTCGGAGGTATTCCCGCGTGCGTTTGGCAATCGGTAGCGGTTTGTCCAGGGGGGCGGGATACATGTCCTGCTCGACGATGCCGAATCCGTTGAAATCAATGTCCCGCAGCACATCGCGGAAGGCGATGAAATCGATCACACCGAGAGCGGGTTCGCAGAACATATCCATCCCTACTGCCTGTGCGAATGTGAGGTTTTCTGCCTCAACTTTCCGCTGCACCTCGGAGTCGACGCTCTTGAGGTGCAGGTAGGGAATTCTTTCGCAATGTTTTCGCATGAAAGCGCAGGGGTCACCTCCGCGATAGGCGTGGTGGCCCGTATCCAGACAAATCGCAACCAATTGCGGATCGGTTTGGTATAGAAAACGCTCAATCTGATCTTCGTATTCGACATGGGTTTCGGCATGGGGATGAAACACAACCTTGAGCCCAAACTTATCCCTGGCCATCTCGGCGACACGGTGGGTTGTGTCGATCAGATGCTGCCATTGTTGTTCATCCAACTCTTTCGGCGCCACGGGCTCGCCGGTCAACAGATCGGAGTAGGTGTCATCGATGAGCACCAGGTAACAGGCACCCAGGCCGGCCAGTAATTCTCCCGCGCCGAGCACTTGCCGCTCAAGTTCCGGCCAGTCGTCCGGATTCCACAGAGGCGCCATGGCGAAGGTGGCCGAGACACCCAGATTTCTCTGTTCGAGTTCCCGGCGAAGTGCAGTCAGGTCTGTCGGAAGATACCCGTAGGGGCCCAGTTCGGTCCATTCGTAACCGGCTTCCTGAATCTCATCCAGGAAGCGCTCCCAGGGTGTCTGTCTGTCGTCATTCGCGGACCATACGCCCCATGAATCCGGGGCACTTCCAATTTTGATGTTCATTGTTTTCCTCAGACTGATTATAAATCTTTCGCCCGCACGAAGCGACCTCTCAATAATAAAACCGTTGGAATTTATCGCGGGCGGATTCGTATTCTTTTCGGCTCTGCCGAGTCACCGCGTGGCCGCTGGTTTCAGCCGGGGCGGCATCCCAGAACAAGCCAGCTCCCGGGGCCCAACGTTGCTTTTCCGCCTCGACCACAATTACGCAAGACCGTGTTTCCAGGCGCGCTTCGGCCAGAGCTTCCTTAAACGCTTCCGGCGTATCGACTTCCCACGTGCGAGCGCCCATGCTGGCCGCATTCCTGGCGTAATCGATTGCCAGGTAGTCGCCTTCGAGGCGATTGTCTTTGCGCTTCCGCGCGCGAAATTCATTTCCAAAGCCCCGACCGGTTCTCCACAGTTGAAGTCTCCGAATGACCTGAAAGCCGTGATTGTTGACGATGACAACCGTGATTTTCAAATCCTCCTGCATAGCGGTTACCAACTCGGTCGGGTTCATCAGGTAGGTGCCGTCGCCAATGTAAATATAAACTTCGCCCTTTGGCCGTGCCATTCGCACCCCAAGGCCGGCCGGCAGCTCCCAACCCATGCAAGAATAACCGAATTCGATAAGGCAAGAACGGTCGCCCGAGGCATCCCACAGTTTCAGGAGATCACCCGGCGGCGTGCCCGCTGCACCGACCACGACATCCCCGGCCCTAGCACATTCATTCAAAGTTTTTACCAGCAGCGCCTGGCTCAAGGCTTCACCCTTCACCGGTGTGAAGGCTTCCTGTTGAAGGGTCCGCGACCACGCTCGCCTGGCTTTTTCAACCTCCGCTACGTAAGCCTTTCGGATTTTCAGGCCGGTGGCTTTAACTCGTCGCTGGAGGGCTCGCAAAGTCTCACGGGCATCGGCCTGGATTGGCAAGGCACCGTTCTTGAAGGCATCGTGCCCGGCAACGTTGATCCCGATGAATTGAACCTTGGGGTGGTTAAAACAAGATTGGGAACCGGTCACGAAATCGGCCAGCCGGGTCCCCACGGCAATAACCAAGTCGGCCCCGGCGCTGATCCTGGCAGCCGCTCCGGTACCCTCCACTCCCTGGCCACCGAGACTTAGCGGTGATTCCTTGAGCATGGCGCCCTTTCCGCTAAATGTCTCGCTGACTGGGATGCTGAAACTCTCAGCGAATTTCTGCAGCTCGCGCCATGCCTCGGAGTAGTGGACTCCGCCTCCGGCAATGATCATGGGGCGTTTGGCTCTCTTCAGGAGCGCGACGGCCTCCTCGATGCGTTGCCGGTCGGGAACGCGGCGCTCGATCCTCCAGACGCGCTTTTCAAAAAAGTTGATTGGAAAATCATAAGCGTGAGACTGGATATCTTGGGGCAACGCCAGGGTGACCGCTCCGCACTCCGCCGGATCGGTCAATACGCGCATGGCTTCGGGCAGGGCGGTCAATAGCTGCTCGGGACGGGAAATTCGATCGAAAAACCGACTGAGCGGCCGGAATGCGTCGTTCACGCTGACGTCGGCCGATACCGGATGCTCGAGCTGTTGCAGGACCGGTCCCTGATGGCGGGTCGCGTAATAGTCACCGGGTAAAAGGAGAACCGGA
>JAJFGM010000858.1 GCA_021776145.1 Kiloniellaceae bacterium
CCTTGGGCTTTCACCACCCTGTGATCCAAAAACCCTTGAGATTCGTAACAGAATTACCATATGATTTGAGGGACTTGGTGGGAAAATTAGAGACGTTGTAAAAAAAATTAAACTTGACTAATTTGGTCATCTTTAGGATGATCAATCGTTGGGAGGACTAACTGCGCGGCGCCGATACGGCGCGGCTTACGAACCGGCTGCCCTCCGCGGCCACCCCCAGCAGTCACCCATTGGAGAAAGTTAGGTATGGCGATTTCAAAAGTTCCGGCTCTGGTTCCCGAAGGCAACCTCAGTTCCTACCTTCAGGACATTCGCAAGTTCCCCATGCTCACCCAAGACCAGGAGTACACGCTGGCCAAGGCATGGCGTGAACGCGGCGAACTGGATTCGGCACATCAGCTGGTGACCTCCCACCTGCGCCTCGTGGCGAAGATCGCCATGGGCTATCGCGGCTACGGCCTGCCGGTGTCGGAGCTCATTTCCGAGGGCAATGTCGGCATGATGCAGGCCGTCAAGCGCTTCGACCCTGAGCGCGGCTTCCGTTTGGCGACCTACGCCATGTGGTGGATCCGCGCCTCGATCCAGGAATACATCCTGCATTCCTGGTCGCTGGTGAAGATGGGCACCACGGCGTCGCAGAAAAAGCTGTTCTTTAACCTGCGCAAGCTCAAGGGCCAGATCAAGGCCGTCGAAGAAGGCGACCTGCACCCGGAGAACGTCTCCAAGATCGCCGAGACCCTGGGTGTCCCGGAGCAGGACGTGATCTCGATGAACCGCCGGCTGGCGGCGCCGGACCATTCGCTGAACGCCCCCTTGCGCATCGACGGCGACGGTGAGTGGCAGGATTGGCTCGAGGACGAGAACGACAATCAGGAAGTGATCTTCGCCGAGAGCGAAGAGCTCGACAAGCGCCGCCAGCTGCTCAACGCCGCCATGCAGTGTCTGAACGACCGCGAGCGCCACATCCTGCAGGAGCGGCGCCTGAAAGACGATCCGACGACGCTGGAAGAGCTGTCGCAGGAATATGGCATCAGCCGCGAGCGCGTCCGTCAGATCGAAGTTCGGGCCTTCGAGAAGCTGCAAAAGGCGATCCGCAACGCCGCCATCGAGGAACGCCTGGCGACGAATTAGGGCGGATTCACCGGGTCAATGGATCGCCGCTGGCGATTCCATGTGACCCGGATCTGCTCTAGGCACGGACGTCCGCATCAGGCCATCGAACCGGATTCCCAGAACGGCGCAAAAGCTGAACCGCGCAACGGCTGAGCTGCCTCGATTTCCAGTCCGCTCCTCATTGCTCCAGCGGACCGGCGCGGGTAAAAGCTGTGCCATGAACAGACAGCACGGCAGCCCGGTGTCCGATCTTGTGGACGCCGCCGAAATCCATATGTCGCCGCTTTGGTGGCTGTGGCTGCCGCTGGCGGCCGCGCTGTTTCTGGCCCTGACCACGCACTTCGCACAGGGATTCTACGCCGACTGGATCATCCGCGAGGACCGCGGCGCGCTCGAACTCGCGCATGTGGTCATTCCGCTTGCCGGGCTGGTCTGGGCCCTGCGCATCCTGGCGTTGCCGCGGCTGCGCCAACAGCCCTGGCTCTACGTCTGGTTCGGGCTGGCGGCGCTCGGCTGTCTCTTCATCGCCGGCGAGGAGGCCAGCTGGGGCCAGCACTACCTCGGCTGGGCGACCCCGGATAATTGGCGAGCCGTCAACGACCAGGGCGAAACCAACCTGCACAACACCAGTTCATGGTTCGACCAGAAACCGCGCCTGCTGCTCGAGATCGGCATTATCGTTGGTGGCATCCTGCTGCCGTTGGCGGCTCTGTGGCGGCCCGGCCTGCGCGGCCGCGGCCTGGCGCCCATTCTGCCGCCGCTGCTCTGTCTGCCCGTCGCGCTGCTCGCCGAGGCAAGCCGCCTGTCGGAACGCCTGTTACAGTTGAGCGGCGGCGACTTCCGTCTCTTCACGCGCTCCAGCGAAGTGCAGGAGCTCTACTTCTATGCCTTCATCCTGCTCTATCTGGTCGTCCTGCGGCGGCGCTTGTCCTGAACTCAGGCTGCCGCCTCTGCCCCGTCTTGTGCTGTTTCTTCGGCGTCCGGCTCTTCGGCCCCGACCTCGTCGGCGAATTCCTCGTCGGTTCCATCGGCAACTTCGGGACCCCACTCCTTGATCAGGGCGCGTTGCTTGCGGCGCAGGATATGCACGCGGCCAGACGTGGTCACCGCATAATAATAGGAAACGATCGGCGACATGCCGAGGTAGACCAAATAGCCGACGCCAGCGGCGCCATAGGATTCCAACCAGGTCGACAGGTCGCCCAGGACATAGAAAGCCACGCTTTGGGACTGTTCCAGCTGCCACAGGCGGACGATGGCCGGCAGACTGCCACAGCCATTGAGCAGGCCGATCGTGATCGTCAAGTACCTGGCGCGCGAACGGTCGAACAGATAGGCGACAACGGTCGGCGCCATGGTCGCGCCCAAGAGTATCAGCGTCGGATAGACCACGTAGGCCATCGGCAAGGCGGCAAGAAGAAAGGTCAGCTTCAATCCCATCGGGGTACTTTTTTTCTTGCCCGGCCGGGCTTGACTCGCCGCCTGGTTCGGCATTGCCGGTGCTGCTTTTTTTGCCATCCCGCCCTGCCCGTCAGAACGCGTAGTAGGCGGTCAGAATTACCAGCGCGGTCCCGGCTAAGATCGACGATACGACGCTCGCCGACTGTTGCGCGCTGCGCCTGACATATTTCTGGTTGGTCATGCCGCCGCCCATCAACCAAGCGACTTCGCGCGCCAGGTTGCCAAAGGCGGTCCGCGCGGCGGCAAACCCGGTGGTGTCCTGCAGGCGTTCTTGAATGTTGTCGACGTTGGCTACAAGCAGCGACAGGTTGCCTCCTTCGACAAGGGCGTCGAGCCGCCTATTGACCAGTTCGCGGGTCTCTCGGTTGTGGAAGGTCTCGACCACAGGCGACAGCAGTTGGCGGAACCATCCCGAAAGGTTCGGCGCGTTCGGAGCACTGGCAATCTCTTGCACTTCCGCCAGGAGACGCAGCATGGCAAGGACGTGGGATGCAGGAGAGTCCGCATGATTCAAGGCGCTGACTTCGCGGCTTACCAATTCCGGGTGGGCCGTGGCGCAAAAGGCGCTGATGTGGCGGTCGATCGGCACCTTGTCCGATACGTCGCCCTGGGCAAGGCGCTCAAGGGATTGAATCAGGTCTTCGAAATCGGCGGTGTACTCCTGTACCAGGAGCGGGCTCTGGCACGGCCAACCGGGACAGAACTCGTAGAGCATGCGCTCGACGCCGAAACCGTGCGAATCCTTGCTGAGGAAGAGGATGACCGATTCGAAGAGCTTGCGCAGCGAGAGATAATCCGGCCGCACCTTAAGCTGCGCCTCCATGTAGTGGTTCGGCAGCTTATTCTCGATGATCTCGATGTAGTTGGCGCGAAATCCTTCGTCTTGAAACTTGATTCCAAGCAGCAGGGGCAGCCCCTCGACGCGCGCCGAGATGTTCTTGTAGCGCAGCGGCGCCTCGGGATCGAGGATCATCAGGACTCGCGACAGCAAACGATCGTTGAGCTGCTCTGGCGAGCCGTAGGCTGCTGCCGACATGGTGGTCATACGGAGTTGCTCGGCAAGCTCCTCGTTGCCCAGGCTGCGCCGCACCCAGCTCTCCAGTTGCCCGCTTTCGATCAGTTCGATCGCCGCCGTCCAGTTCAAGCCCATGTCGTAGGACAGGCTGGGCGCCGTCAGATACTCCTTGCCGTAGAACACCAGGGGTCGCGCGGCCTTGGGCGGAAAAGCGGCCTGTTTGGGACTGAGATGGCGACCACTCAACCACATGAAGATGTCGTTGCTTTTCCAGCGTTCGGCCGGGTCGTCGCACAGCAGGCCACGCAGCACCTCGACCATGGGCAGGGAGGGGCGCAGGTCCCCCGCGAGGGTGCCGTAGGACCCCTTCTTGATCTTTGAGCGAATGATATCCTCGTCGCTCATATCGGCGCAGGGAGTCAGGCCGCCGAGCAAGGTCACGATAAGAACGCCAAGCGCATAGATGTCGTCGGCAGGCCGTCCGTTGCCTCGACCTTCGGGCATTGCCATGCCGTTAGCGACGGTTTCGTATATGACGGATTGATACAGTGCCGGCGGATTACTGACGCATTCGCCGAGCAGGATCTGACTCTCGTTGGCGTCATTGTAAAAAATATTGTCGGCGCGTATCGAACGGTGGCAGATGTTGCGTTCGGCCAGGTCGCGCAGCACCGGCGCCATCGGCTGCAGCAGGCGGGTGATGATTTCTTCTTCGCGCCAGGGCTTGATTGGCACGTCCGCCTCCGGCATCACCCGTTTGCCGGCGGGAATGTCAAAAACCATGGCCAATCTGCGGCCGCTCTCGGGCGGCCAGAAGACGACGGCCGCATCGATCGGCTTCATCATCAGCATGTTCGGCATGCGGCGCAACGCCGGGACCGTATCTATCCGTGGACGCAAATCGCGACGACAGATCAGCGCGAATACGGCGCGATTGCCGCCGCGCATGTCGGTTGCCGCATAGGCCTTTACGCCGGGCGAATCCAAGTGAGGCAACGGCGATTGCGGATGCAGCTCGAAACTGCCGTGAACGACGACACGCGTTGATTTATTGTCGGTAGACGCTTGCTGATGGCTGCTGGACTCGGTCATGCCGTTCCGGGATCTATTGTCTATGTTTCACGCTCTGAGCCAGACGGCGGGGCGCGCGCGACGCCGCTGCCGAAGCCGGGCTCAGTAAAGCCAAATATAGGAAATAGAACGTTAATGCCGGCGCCGTGACGCGCGGCATTCCGCCCACCTCGGCGCCGCGGCGCGGTGGTCCCCCACGGCGTGCCGAAAAAAACTCGTTAAGGAAGATTTTTTGTGAGTTATTCTATTGATGATAGATCAGTCGGCGAAGGGATCGCGCACCAGGATGGTATCGTCGCGTTCCGGACTGGTCGATAAAAGCGCCACGGGCACCTCGATCAACTCTTCCACACGCCGGATGTATTTGACCGCGCTGGCTGGCAGGTCGGCCCAGGAACGCGCGCCGCGGGTGCTCTCGGACCAGCCGGGCAGAGTTTCATAAACCGGCAGGGCGGCGGCCTGTCGCGCGGCAAGCGCCGGCAGGTGGGCACAGCGTTCGCCATCGATCAAGTAGCCCGTGCAGACCTTCAGTTCTTCCAGACCGTCGAGCACGTCAAGCTTGGTCAACGCGATGCCATCGATTCCGCCGACCTTGGCGGCTTGGCGCACCATCACGGCGTCGAACCAACCGCAGCGACGCTGCCGGCCGGTGACGACACCAAATTCATGGCCGCGTTCGCCTAGGATACGGCCGACTTCGTCGTGCAATTCCGTGGGGAAGGGGCCAGAGCCGACCCGCGTGGTGTAGGCCTTGGTGATGCCCAGCACAAAATCCAGGGCACGCGGGCCAATGCCGGCGCCGGACGCGGCTTGGCCGGCCACGGTGTTCGACGAGGTGACGAAGGGATAAGTGCCGTGATCGACATCAAGCATCGCCCCTTGCGCGCCTTCGAAGAGTATGCGCTGACCCTGGCATTGGATTAGGTCCAGGCGCTCCCACACACGGTCGGCGAAGGGCAGCAGCCGCGGCGCGATCCGCAGCAACTCGCCGACCAGTTCGTCGCGCCGATACTCCGGCTCGCCAAGCCCGCGCAGCAAGGCATTGTTGTGTACCAGCAGGGCCTCGATCCGCGCTTGCAGGGCATCGCGATCGGCCAGATCGCAAAAGCGCACGGCGCGACGCCCGACCTTGTCCTCGTAAGCGGGACCGATGCCGCGGCCGGTGGTGCCGATTTTTGCGCTGCCGCTGGCGGCCTCGCGGGCGCGGTCGACGGCGCCGTGCATGGGCAGGATCAGGGCCGCGTTCTCCGCGACCTTAAGCGTTTCCGGTCCGATGTCGACGCCCTGTCCGGCCAGCTTGTCGAGCTCCTCGAGCAGGGCCCAAGGGTCGATGACCACGCCGTTGCCGATGATCGACAGCTTATTCGGCCTGACGACGCCCGAGGGCAGCAGCGACAGTTTGTAGGTTTTGCCGTCGATGACCAGGGTATGCCCGGCGTTGTGTCCGCCCTGATAGCGCACCACCACGTCGGCACGCTCGGAAAGCCAGTCGACGATCTTGCCCTTGCCTTCGTCTCCCCATTGGGAGCCCACCACGACAACGTTGGCCATTGGATTCTATTCCTCGATTTCGCTGATCTCGTCTTCACGCAACAGGTGACTGCAACGCAGGTGTCGCGCCTCGGCTTCCGCGCTTGCCGCCGGGCCGAAACCCGCCAGGGTGACCCAGCCCTCCGCCCGCAGAGCGGCGGCACGCTGGGGATCGGTACCAGCCGGCAAAAGGACGCGCTTGGCCACCGTCGCTACCGGCAGAGCCCGCAGTACGGTGTCCATGAAGAGCGAAATTCCCGTGGCCGTCTCCGAGATCGCGGCGGCGGCGCCGTTTTGTCGCAGCGTCGCATAGCGGCCGCCGCGGCCGAGTTCGCCACGCACGCCGCGGGCAAAAAATATGAAGCTGATGCCGGTCTGGTACTCGAAACCGCGGTGCTCGACGGGGTCGAGGGTCATGGTGAGCTCCGGCTGGCCGCGACGAATCAGTGCCGTGACGCGGCCAAGCTTGGCCACTTCCTCGGCCACGACCTCGGGAAGATCGAGGTCGGCCAGCGCCTCCAGTGCCGTGTCGATCGGCCCGGCGGCACGCAGCAGCGCAAGAAACGGTGCCGCCCTGTCGCCGGCCAAGGTCTGCACCGCGGCGGCGTCCTTGCCATCGAGCACATGCCGCAGTGACGCCGTATCGGCTTCGGAAAAGCCAAGTTCCTTGGCCAGTTCGCCGACCAGCGGCGGTGAATTGAGGTCGACCGACAGGGCACCGACACCGACCGCCCGCAGGGCCTCGACCGCCAGCAGTACGGCTTCGGCGTCGGCGGCTTCCTGCGGCGCGCCGATAAGTTCGGCACCGACCTGGCCGAACTGACGTTCCGGACGCAGCTGGCTGCCGCGCACCTGCAGCACTTCGCCGGCGTAGCACAGGCGCAGTGGCCGCGGCGCCTGCTTCAGGCGGGTTCCGGCGATGCGCGCGACCTGCGGCGTGATGTCGGCGCGCAGCCCCATCATGTGCTGGCTGACCGGGTCCATGAGGCGAAATGTCTGCGCCGCGACCGCGGCGGCGGCACCGCTCAATAGCGCCTCCTCGAATTCGAGCAGCGGCGGTTTGACGCGATCGTAGCCCTGCGCCATGAAACAGGCGATCAGGCGCTCGACGACTTCCGCCTCGTGCGCCGCGCGCGGCGGCAGGATGTCCTGCAGGCCGGCGGGCAGAAGGCCCTTGTCAATTCCTTCGGTCATAGGCGGAAAAAGCGGTCTCTAACTTGAACTGCGAAGCGGACCCGCTTCGTCACAGTGACTACAGATTTTAACCGCATACGGCAAATGGAAATCGCCAAAAACGATCCTGGCGTCCAAGAGCGTTGAACCTAAGCCTTGCGGGCACTATCTCTGGCCAGTGTCGGCTCCGACCGGCGCGGAACAAACGACGGATGAGAGTGGAATCGATCGCAACACCCCGACATCGCAATCCGCGGGGGGCCCCGGAAACGGTAAAAGCGGAGCCGCCGCCCGGACCGGACCAAAACTTTTCGCTGCCGGCACCGCGGCGCGGCATCGACCGCTATCTCGGCCTGCTGTTGGCCGCCTCCATCGCCTTGCTGCTGCTCGGCTGGCTGCTGCCGGTGATGACGGTGCGTACCTTGCTGGTGTTTTACGACGAGGTATCGATCCTGACCGGGATCTTGCGTCTGCTCGAAAGCGGCGACATCCTGCTGTTCCTGTTGATCGCGCTTTTCACCGTGGTCTTTCCCGTTGCCAAGCTGGCGCTTGCCTTCATCGCCTGGCGCCGCCTTGTCGCGGTCTCGCCGCATCTGCGCCGCACCCTTGGCTGGGTCGAGACCTTGGGTAAGTGGTCGATGCTCGACGTGTTCGTCGTCGCCCTTCTGGTCGTCGTCATCAAGGTATCGATGGTTTCCGACGTTCAGGTTCACGTCGGCCTTTACGTCTTCGCCACCGCCGCGCTGCTGTCGATGTTCACGGTGCGCCGCGTCGTGCGCCTGGCACAGGATTGGCTGCACGGCACGCCGTGACAAGAGCCGCGTTCGCTTTGGGCGTGAGCGGAATTGCCGGGCCGAAGAATCGAACTGGACCGGGCCCCGGCCAGCGTCACCGCCGCAGGCGAAACCAGCGGCCGTCGCGCAGGCCATAGGTAACATCCAAACGGCCATTGCCATCGCTGTCTGCGAGCGTGAGATCGGTCGCGATTGCCGCGTCATGGCGCCACTCGGCAAGAATCGCAAAGCGCCCGCCGGCAAAACTGATCGCCTTCAGACCGCGACGGCCGGCATCCGGCAGCAGGAGATCGTCGGCGCCGTCACCGTCGAGGTCGAGCACGGCGGCGAGCCCGAGATTCCGCGAGCCCATGGCATGATTGGAAAACCCGCCGAGTTGACCCTCCTGCCGCAATACGTCTCCCACCAGTGCGTAGATACGCAAGATACCGCCGATATGCGGCGTTTCGACAAAAGCGAATTCAGTCTCGCCGTCAGCGTCGAAATCTCCCGCGCCAACGGGATTAAGCCAGCGATGTGACAAGCCGATGGGCGGCGTCTCGGCGCGCAGGCGCAAGGCGTCTCCGGCGACCTCGTAGACCGCCAGCGCGGCACCGGCGTCGAGATAGGAGCGCACCACCACGATTTCGTCACGACCGTCACCATCGAGGTCGGCAAGGCGCGGCATAAGATCTTCGAAGACCGAGTCGCCGGCCAACATCAAACTCAGACGGCGCCCGTCGGCCATGACGGCCAAGAGGCCGCCGGCCTCGATCCCATCGCCCAGCACGCCATGCCCATAGCGTTCGGTTGGCGCCACCAGCCAGACCTCGCGAATCTCGCCGCCACTCAGCGCCGGGCGGCCGTCCGGCAGGGCGTTCGCCGGCGCGGCCGGCCAGGCCGGGACCGAAGCCCCTGGCCCGCGCGCGAGCAACTCCAATCGCAGCCCCAACGCTTCGAAATCGGCCAGTGGCCGATCCGGCAGGGCGAGAGACGCCCAGCAAACCATCAGCGCCCATCGAAAACCACGGCCCATTGCGTTGCGAAACCTAGAACCGCAATGCCGCGACCTGTTTGATGGAAGGAAGAGCACGGACCTTCTCCAGCACTGCGGCGGGCACCTCGCCATCGACCTCGATCAGAGCGATGGCTTCGCCGCCAGCCACGGCCCGCCCAAGATGAAAGGTTGCGATGTTGATTCCCGCATCGCCCAGGATCGTCCCCAGACTGCCGACCAAACCGGGCTTATCCTCATTGGTTATATAAAGCATGTTGGGGCCGAGTTCGGCCTCGATTTCGATGCCCTTGATGCTAACAAGGCGCGGTCGGTCGCCACCGAACAGCGTGCCGGCGACGGAACGCGGCCCGGATTCCGTCGTCACCGTCAGGCGAATCAGGGTCTGGAAATCGCAGTCGCGTTCGTGTGCCGTCGCCGCGACGTCGATGTCACGCTCGCGGGCGATGATCGGCGCGTTGACCATGTTGACGCTGTCCAGCATCGGCCGCAGCAGTCCGGTCAGGGCAGCCTGGGTCAAGGGCCGGTTGTTCAGTTCGGCAACCTGCCCCTCATAGTCGATCTCCACACTCTTAAGGCCGCTGCGGGTCAGCTGGCCGGCAAAGCTGCCGAGCAGTTCGGCCAGCCTCATATAGGGTTTCAGATGCGCCGCTTCCTCGGCCGAGAGCGAAGGCATGTTGACGGCGTTGCTGATCGCGCCGGTCAACAGATAGTCGGACATCTGCTCGGCGACCTGCAACGCGACCTTTTCCTGCGCCTCGGTGGTCGAAGCGCCAACGTGCGGCGTTGCGACAACCTGCTCCATGCCGAACAAGGGGTTCTCCCTTGCCGGTTCCACCGTAAATACATCGAGCGCGGCGCCCGCGACATGTCCGCTTTCCAACGCTGCCTTGAGGTCCGCCTCGTCGACCAGGCCGCCGCGCGCGCAGTTGACGATGTAGACTCCGTCGCGGCACCTGGCCAGGGCCGCCGCGTCGATCATGCCGCGTGTCTGATCGGTCATCGGTACATGCAGCGTGATAAAATCGGCGCGATTCAGAAGCGTGTCGAACTCGACCTTTTCGATGCCAAGGTCGGCAGCCCGATCCGAGGACAGAAAGGGATCGTATGCGACGACACGCATGCGCAGTCCCAGGGCGCGTTCGGCGACAATCGCGCCGATGTTGCCGCAGCCAATGACGCCGAGGGTCTTGTTGGTAAGTTCGACCCCCATGAAGCGCGACTTCTCCCACTTGCCGGACTGGGTCGAACGGTCGGCCGCCGGGATACGCCGAGCCAGGGCAAAAATCATGGCGATGGCATGCTCGGCAGTGGTGATCGAATTGCCATGCGGCGTGTTCATCACCACGACGCCGCGCGCCGTCGCCGCCGCGACGTCGATATTGTCGACGCCGATGCCACCGCGCCCGACCACCTTCAGCTTGCGGCCAGCCTCTAAAACTTCCTTCGTCACCTTGGTGGCGGAGCGTACCGCCAGGCCGTCGTAATCGCCGATCCGCTCCACCAGCTTCTCGGGCGACAGCCCGGTTTCAAAATCGACATCAATGCCGCGCTTGTGGAACACCGCCGCGGCATGCGCGCTCAGTGTGTCGGCGATGAGGACTTTCGGCATTTCTTGCTTTCCCCGTTGTCGCGGCGCGGCCGGCAGCCCCGCCGCTGTGCAAACCCCTAATTCTTGACTTCGGCGAAGGCCCAGTCGAGCCACGGCAATAGCCGCTCGAGATCGTCCCGTTCCACGGTCGCTCCGCCCCACAGCCTGAGGCCCGGCGGCGCATCGCGATAGGCACCGATGTCGTAAGCGGCGCCGGCCTCTTGCAGCAACGCGACCAGGCGTTTGGCGGCCGCGGCGCGGTCCTCCGGGGCCAAGGCGATGAACCAGGGATCGACGATCTTCAAGCAGATGCTGGTCGAGGAGCGTATCGCGGGCCGCGCCGCCAGGAATTCGGCCCAATCGCTTTCATCGACCCAATCGGAAACGACCCGCAGGTTGGCCTCGCTGCGCGCGATCAGCGCCTCCAGGCCGCCGATCCGCTCGGCCCATTTCAGCGAATCCAGCGCGTCCTCGACCGCGAGCATCGACGGTGTGTTGATGGTCGAACCCTCGAAGACCTCCTGCATCAGCTTGCCGGACTTGGTCAGGCGAAAGATCTTTGGCAGGGGCCAGGGCGGGCTGTAGCTCTCCAGGCGTTCGACCGCCCGCGGACTCAGCGCCAGCATGCCATGCGCGGCCTCGCCACCGAGGACCTTTTGCCAGGACCAGGTAACGACGTCGAGCTTATCCCAGGGCAGCGGCATGGCGAAGGCCGCCGAGGTGGCATCGCAGATCGTCAGGCCGGCGCGGTCGCTGGAGATCCAGTCGCCGTCGGGCAGCCGCACGCCCGAGGTCGTGCCGTTCCAGGTAAAGAC
>JAJFGM010000859.1 GCA_021776145.1 Kiloniellaceae bacterium
ACACCTTGTCGACCGCGACCAGGCCGTCGAAACTCTTGCTCACTTCCAGTGCCGAGAGTTCCGCGGCGGCGTCGCCGGGCGGCGCGCCGTCGCTCGTTCCGTCGCGACTGTAGGGCCGTTCGGCAAAGACCGCTTCGTCCCACTCGGACCGTCCGAAAAGGCCGTCGCTCTTGCGGTACATCACCACCAGGATGATCAAGCCGATGCCGATTTGCGTGGTGCCGAACATCTCTGGCAACTGCTGGCCGAGGAACTCGGCGCCGCTTTCCAGACGGCGCAGGACTTCGGTGACGACGGTGATCAGCACGGTGCCGGCGAGGGCCCCGGTGACGGTCGCCATGCCGCCGACGATAAGCATGGCGAGCAGCAGGAAGGTGTCGACGAAAAAGAACTTCTTGGCCGAAAAGGCGCCGAGGAAATGGCCCAGGAGGACGCCGGCGAGGGCGACCACGCCGGCGCTGATGACCCACGAGAGGAGCCGATGGTTGCGCACGTTGACGCCCATGGCGCCGGCCGCCAAGGCGTCGTCGCGGGTCGCGCGCAGCTTTACGCCTGGGACCGAGTCGCGGAACAACCGCGCCACGACGATGGCCAAGACGGCGCCGACCGCGGCCGCCAGCAGATCGGTATCGCGCGGTACGCCGAAGAACGACTGGCTGCCGCGCGTGATGTCGCGGGCGCCGATAATCAGGCCGTGCACGATAATGAGCAGCGCCAGGGTGGCGATGGTGGCGGCCGAACCGTCGAGTCGGGCGATGACGATTCCGATGACCAGGGCCACGGCCATGACGAAAATTACCGATATGATCGCCGCCGTCACGAGATCGAAATGCGCGGCGGCAAGGAACTCGGGCAGATTGGCCAGGGTCATCTTTTTCATGGCGACGGGCATGGTGAGGATGCCCGAGAGATAGGCGCCGAGGCCCATGAAGGCGAGGTGGCCGAAACTCAGGATGCCCGAATTGCCGGAGTAGATCCCAATGCCCAGGACGGCGATCAGGTTGATCAAAAAAACGATGCTCATGCGCTCGACGCCGCCGCCCATCAGCGCGGCCACGAGTGAACTCACAACGATCAATCCGGCCAATCCGCCGGTGCCGATCCAGGTGCGGCCTGCCACGGGGTCCTCCCTAAGGGGCCGAGTTAAAAACCCGGCCCCGACCCCATTGAAAGTCGAATAAATACTCCAAATCAAGAAGAATTTGAAAATTTGGCATGAATAGTCCAACATCTGGCCGGAAGAGATGCTTGGCGAGACGAAAAGGGGGCGCGACTTGGTTGTCGGCGATCGCATAAGGGAAGAGATGCCGCGCCTCACCTCAAGCGAGCGCAAGGTTGCGACGGCGCTGCTCGCCGACTACCCCTTTGGCGGCCTCATGACCGTGGCAGAACTCGGCAAACGCGCCAATGTCAGCGGCCAGACGATCCTGCGCTTGGCCTCGAAGCTCGGTTTTGACGGTTATAGCGCTTTTCAGCGAACCTTGATCGGCGAAATCAAGGAAGGCTACCACTCGCCGGTCATCCTGCGCGAAAGCCGTGGCGACGGCGATTTTCTCGGCGGATTGATCGAGACCACGATCGACGCCATGCGCGAAACCTCGGCCCTGGTCTCCGACACCCAACTCGATGCCGTCAGCGGCCTGCTCAGCGATCAGCGCCACGCGGTTTACCTGCTGGGCGGCCGCATGTCGAATTCACTGGCCGACTATTTTTTTCTGCATCTGCGCCAGATCAGGCCAAAGACATACAAAGTTCCGGGTTACCAGGAGGAATGGCCGGAGTATCTGCTGCGCATGAGCCGCAACGATATTGTCGTGCTGTTCGACTATCGGCGCTATCAGCCGGACTTGCTGCTATTCGCCGAGCGCGCCGTTCGCCAGCGCGGCGCGCGGGTCGTGCTGTTCACCGACAAATGGCTGTCGCCGATTGCCAAACTCAGCCAGTACAGCCTGCCCGCCGCCATCGATGTGGGCACGCCCTGGGACACCGCCGTCTCGAGCATGATGCTGATCGAGGCGCTCATCAATCGCGCGTCGGAGGCGGACTGGCCGAAGACCCGCAAACGAATCGAAAACTGGGACGCGCTGCGCATGCCGCCCGACGCGCCCCACCCGGAGGACGAGGAATGACCGGAAGCGAGATTTTGCGGAATGAAGAGCTGGTCGTGGTCTGTTGTCCCGACATTTCGGGTCATTTGCGCGGCAAGGCCTTTCCGCTGGCCGACCTGCAGGCGCGGTTGCAGCGCGGCATTGGCTGGTGTCCGACCAACGTGCAGATCACGACCTTCGATTTCATCGCCGATACGCCTTTCGGAGCGCTCGGCGACCTGCTGATGATCCCGGATCCGGCGACCCAGGTCAGGGTCGATTTCGGCGACGGCTCGGCCAGTGAACATTTCATGCTGGGAAACGTCCACGAGACCGACGGGGCGGTGTGGGACTGTTGCCTGCGCAGCCACTTGCTCGAAGCCCTGTCGCGGTTGCAAGCGGAAGCCGGCCTCAGCGTCAAGTGTGCCTTCGAGCTCGAATTTCAGTTCCTCGACGACACGCCCAACTACGGGCCGGGCTTCAGCTTGATCGGTTTGCGCGCCAAGAAGGCCTTCGCCGAACAGTTCCTCGGCGCCCTCAGGCAGGCCGGGGTCGAACCCGACTCCTTCCTCAAGGAATGGGGCGCGGCGCAATACGAAGTAACGATGCACCCCAGGATCGGTGTGACGGCCGCCGATCACGCCGTGATCACACGCGAGCTGGCGCGCGCCACCGCCGAGCGCCGCGGCGAAGCCATAACCTTTACCCCGATTCGCGATCCCGACGGCGCCGGCAACGGCGTGCATGTTCATATCAGTCTGCTCGACGACGAAGGGCGTCCGGTGACCTATGACTCGGCAGGGCCAGGCGGCCTGAGTCGGCCCGCCGGCCAGTTCGTCGCCGGCATCCTGCATCACCTGCCTGCCATCGTCGCCCTCACCGCGCCAAGCGTCATCTCATACGACCGCCTGACGCCGCACCGCTGGAGCGCGGTTTTCAACAACCTCGGCTATCGTGACCGCGAATCCGCAGTGCGCATCTGCCCCATCGTCGAGCTGCCGGGCATGGATCCCGCCCCGCAATACAACTTCGAATTTCGCGCCGGCGATTCCGCGGCCAGTCCGCACCTGCAACTGGCGGCGCTGGTTTTCGCCGGTCTCGACGGTATTCGCCAGGGCATGGAACCGCCGCCGCCGAGTGAAGAGGATCTTTCGCTGTTGAGTGCCGAAGAGTTGCAAAGGCGCGGCTATGTGCACCTGCCGCAATCCCTGCCCGAGGCGCTGGACCGTTTGGCCGCCAGCGACGCCGTGCGAAGTTGGTTCGGCGATCGCTTTATCGAGGTCTACGTGAAGCATAAACGCGGTGAGATGCAGTTCCTCGAGGGCAAGACACGCGAAGAGATATTCCAGGCCTACGAAAAGGCCTATTGAGGCCGGGCGCTAGTGGCTCGAGGGAGGTGGGCATGGCGAGACTTTACGAACGCGACCGGGAGTCGCTTTCGACTCTTCAGAAGCTGCGCTTTTTTCCGCTCGCGGTCAGCGGTGGCGAAGGTTGCTACCTGATCGGCGAGGATGGTCGGCGGCTGCTCGATTTCTCCGCGTCTTGGGGCGCCGCCAGTCTCGGCCACGGCCATCCGGCGCTGCGTGCCGCCGTTGACCGGGCGCTTGC
>JAJFGM010000860.1 GCA_021776145.1 Kiloniellaceae bacterium
GCGCCGGTCACGACGTCCTGGTTGCCACGACCATGGATGCGGATTTCAAACATGAGCCACGCCTATCTATCCTGTCTGTCCGGAGTTTGGCCGAAGGACGCAGGCTTGACCTTGATACGGATCAATTCTTGCCGCGCCGCGGATACTGCCAAGGCGGCGGATACTGCCAAGGCGAATGACCCTTGGCAGATTATTGCCATATTCCAGGCCGCGCTTTAGGACTGGTAGCTCGCGCTGGGAATAAGGAGCGGTTTATGACGAACATTGGATTTATCGGCACCGGCACCATGGGGGCGCCGATGGCCGGACACCTAGTGGACGGCGGTCACGCCGTGCGCGCCTTCGACGTTATGGGCGTTCCGCAAGCCTTGAAGGACAAGGGTGTGACCGAGGTTGGGTCTTGCGGCGAAGCGGCGGCGCAAGCCGAAGTGGTCATTATCATGGTGCCCGACACACCCGATGTGGAAGCCGTGCTGTTCGGCGACGCGGGTGTCGCGGACGCCGTCTCGCCGGGCACGATCATTGTCGATATGAGCTCCATCTCGCCCCTCGCCACCAAGGACTTCGCGCGCAAAATCGAGGAACTGGGCTGCCATTATCTCGATGCACCGGTCTCCGGTGGCGATGTTCGCGCCGTGGCCGGCACGCTCAGCATCATGGTCGGCGGTGAGCCAAAGGCTTTCGAAGCGGTCATGCCGTTGTTCGAACTCATGGGCGAGAAGATCACCTTGATCGGCGGGAACGGCGACGGCCAAACCTGCAAGGTCGCAAATCAGATCATCATCGCCTTAAATCTGGAGGCCGTCGCGGAAGCCCTGCTCTTCGCCTCGAAAGCCGGCGCCGACCCCGTCAAGGTGCGCGAGGCGCTGCTCGGCGGCGCCGCCTATTCGCCCATCCTGGAGCTGCACGGCGAGCGCATGATCGAGCGCGATTTCGCCCCCCGCTTCCGTGTCGAGCTGCACCAAAAGGACCTCAACTTGGCACTGTCCGGGGCCCGCGCCATGGGCATGAGCCTACCCAACACGGCCACCACGCAAGAACTGTTCAACGCCTGCGCGGCACAGGGCGACGGCAAAAACGATCACACGACCCTGCTCAAGGTGCTGGAGCGCCTGGCCAACCACGAAATCGCCTGAGGCCGCGGACAATGGCGGATCAAGGCGGTGAGACCGGCTCCAGCACGTCGTCCTCTCCGGAGGCGCTATCCAGGTCACCGAGCGACTCCAGGTCGTTGCGGGTCCACCAATACCAGAAGCCCTGGCTGCGCAGCCATCTTTCAAGACGGTCCAGGTTCGACCATTCGCGGCCGACACCGCGCGCCGAATAAACACGCGCTAGTTGGCCATCGATGTAGACCAGCACACCCCACGTCAAAGGGTTCCTTTCTTGGTCGCCAAAACCACCGCCAGCTTGCTGGCGCCAGGCGCGGTAGACGACCGCATACTCTCCGAGCCTGCCCAACTGGCGCAAATATGCGATCTCGGCCTGCGCAACGGTCATTGTCACGCCCAGCGCCGCATCCTGAGCGGCGGCATCTTGATTCATGATGTCGGTAACATCTTGATCCATGATGTTGACATACTCTGCTACTTCATCTACATCATGATACATGCTGTAGGCCGATCCGGCCAGTTATCATTTGTCCGTGGCAGTGACGGGAGACCACCTGGGGTGGATACCTTCACAATCAAGAAGCAGGAGTAGAGCCCAAATGGCCAAGAAAGTTGCACCGGTACCAAGGCGTTTTCGCACTGTAACCCCGTGTCTCGTTGTGCGCGGCGCCGCCGCGGCGCTCGACTTCTACGCCGAAGTTTTCGATGCCGAGATCCTGTCGCGCACGCACGCCGACGATGGAACGACCCTTCTTCACGCCGAAATGAAGATCGGCAATTCGATCGTCATAGTCTGCGATGAACAGCCGGACCTCGGTCTGCATTCGCCGCTCGCCCTGGGCGGCGCGGCTGTCGTACAGCATCTTTATTTGCCGACGCTGGATGCGGTGTGGCAAAGGTCGGTCGATTGCGGTTGCCAGATCCTCGTGCCGCTTGTCGATACCTATTACGGTGAGCGTTTTGGCAAGGTCACCGATCCCTTTGGCCACGTCTGGTCGATGTCGAAGCGGGTCGAGGCCCTGACGTCGGAAGAAATTCAGGCCCGCAGGGAGCTATCCGGTGGACCGGACGCCGAGATGGCGCCGACCGGCTCCTTCGTGGTATCAGAAATCGCTGCCGCTTAAGGGCAAGCGTCGCCAATACAGCATTGAGTGCGCCCTACCCGACACGGCTTTGATATTTAAAGGATGAGGGATATGACTGACAACAAGACCCTGAACCAGCGGCGCGAAGCGGCAACGCCGCGCGGTGTCGCAACGGCGACACAGATTTTCGCCGACCGCGCCGAAAACGCCGAGCTTTGGGATGTCGAGGGCCGACGCTATGTCGACTTCGCCGGTGGCATCGCGGTGCTCAATACAGGCCACCGCAACCCGACCGTAATGGCGGAAGTCGAAAAGCAGCTCGACCGCTTTACCCACACGGCGTATCAGGTCGTGCCTTACGAACCTTACGTCGAACTGGCCGAACGGCTCAACGCCCTGGCCCCCGGTGCGACGCCAAAGAAAACGATGTTCGTAACCACCGGCGCCGAAGCGGTGGAAAACGCCGTCAAAATCGCGCGCAGCCATACCGGCCGACCGGCCGTCATAGCTTTTTCGGGCGCCTTTCACGGACGCACTCTCCTCACCATGGGATTGACCGGCAAGGTCGACCCCTACAAACGCGGCTTCGGACCCTTTGCCGACGACGTCTATCACTTGCCCTTTCCGATGCCGATGCACGGCGTCACGCTGGAGGATTCTCTGGCGGCGCTGGAGCGCCTGTTCAAGACCGCCATCGAGCCCGAACGCGTCGCCGCCATCATCATTGAGCCGGTGCAGGGAGAAGGCGGCTTTTACATCGCGCCCACCGAGCTCGCCCTGAAACTGCGCGCCATCTGCGATGAATACGGCATTTGCCTCATCGCCGACGAGGTGCAGACCGGCTTCGCGCGCACTGGGCGTCTCTTTGCCTGCGAACACTGGGGGATCGAGCCCGACTTGATCACGGTGGCCAAATCCCTTGCCGGCGGTTTTCCGCTGGCCGGCGTCATAGGCAAAGCGGCGATCATGGACGCTCCGGCACCTGGCGGTCTCGGCGGCACCTATGGCGGCAGCCCGATCGGATGCGCCGCCGCGCTCGGCGTTCTCAAAGTCATAGAGAGCGATGATCTCGTGGCCCGCAGCAATGCCATCGGCGTCCATTTAGTCGAGCGGATCCGCCGTTTCGCCAAGCGCCCCGATGTGCACCCAATCGGCGACATCCGCGGACTCGGAGCCATGGTCGCCTTTGAACTCGTGACTCAGCCAGGCAATCAGCAACCGGACGCGGCGGCGACCAAGGCGCTTTGCGCGCGGGCCCTGGAGAACGGCTTGGTGCTGCTTTCCTGCGGCGTTTTCGGCAACACCATCCGCATCCTGGTGCCCTTGACGGCGTCGGACGAGATCGTCAACGAGGGCCTCGATATTCTCGAGCGTTCGCTGACCGAAATCTCGGCGCAAGCCGCCGCCGCGGAGTAGCGGCAACAGGCCCAACCTGCCGGGTCCGAGACCAGTCAAGGATGTTGAACTACCATCGTCTAACCGCGGCGGGCTTTCCCAAGTTTGGGCAGGCCCGCCCCTGTTTCGGTCACTCTCTTCTCGGCCTGCGCGGCTAACTCCGTGAGATATCCAGCAGGGGACATCTCAAGAGCGGTGAACTCTTGTGACAGCGTGAAATCGGCGCACGCCGGGCGGTCCTCATTCGCGCCTGGTGAACGCCACGCCCTGCCAGCCCCTTGAGCCTCGGCGACGAAAGTGCTTCGATCGCGGATGTCGCCGTCATGACAACGACCAGCGCCAACGACCAGCGCCAACGACCAGCGAGGTGAAGAAGATGGGAAGTTCCGCCAACGAGCGCGTCGCCTATGTGAACGGCGCCATCGTCCCCGAAAATGAGGCGGTCGTTTCGATCCGCGACCAGGGCCTGGTCTACGGCGACAGCGTCTTCGATACCGCGCGGACCTTTGGCGGCAAGCTCTTCAAGTTGGCCGAACACGTCGACCGCCTTTACGAGAGCCTGGCCTATGTACGGATCGATCCGGGCATGTCCAAGGCCGAGATGATCGCCGCGACGGAACAGGTCTTGCAAGCCAATCTGCCGGCGCTGCGCGACGGAGAGGATTATTGGGTGACGCAGCGGGTCACCAGCGGGCCGCAGACGCTTGACGGCGAGGACCGGCGAAACAGCGGTGCCACGGTGGCCATCGATTGCATTCCCCTGCCCCTCAGATCGCGTGCCACCTCCTTCCGCGATGGTATTACGACGGTTGTCGCTGCACGCCGCAGGATTGCCCCCGACGCGCTATCGCCGAACACGAAAACCAACAACTACCTCAACATGATGCTGGCACAGCGCGAGGTCCAGGCACTGCAACCGGGTGCCTGGGCGCTGATGTGCGACAAGAACGGCGATCTGGCGGAGGGTCCGGGCTGCAACTTTTTTGCCGTGAAGGATGGCACGGTCTACACGCCGACGACGGAGTACATTCTGGCGGGAATCAGCCGCGGCGTGGTCATCGATCTCTGCGGCGACCTCGGGATACCTCTGCGTGAAACCAGCGTGCCGCTACAGTTGGCGATGACGGCGCAGGAAGCCTTCTTCTCGTCGACCAGCCTGTGCGTCTGCGGTGTCGCGAGCCTCAACGGCGTGACCTATTCGCAAGCTGTCCCGGGCCCGGTCACCGAGCGGATCATGAAAGCCTTCAGCGATCTCGTCGGCTTCGACTACGTCGGACAGTACCTGAAGTTCCTGGGCACGGCCCCAACGGGTACGGGTCTGTAGCCGCAGGGCCAAACGCCACCGATGCCGCAGCCCCCTTCCCCGGCGGCGATCGGCCTGGAGCAAACTGGGTTGACCTCTATCAATGTGAAGTGCGGCTGCGTCGGGTTATGACAGCGCGCCCGACCCCGGGCTGTCTCGTCAACCCAGGCGTCACGCCATGGCCGCCGTAGCAGGCGAAAAAAACAGCAGCAGCGAATATCCCGCGACCCTGAGCGCGCGCGGGCTGACCAAGATTTATGGCAGTGGCGAAATCGAGGTGCAGGCCCTGCGCGGCGTAGACCTCGATTTTCTCGAAGCGGAACTCGTGGTGCTGCTGGGGCCCTCGGGCAGCGGCAAATCGACGCTGCTGAATATTCTCGGCGGTTTGGACAGCCCGACAAGCGGAGAGGTCTTCTTTTGCGGCAGGAAACTAACCGCCGGCGACGCCTCGGACTTGACCCGTTATCGACGCGACCACGTCGGCTTCGTCTTCCAGTTCTACAACCTCATCCCCAGCCTGACCGCCGAAGAGAACGTCGCGCTGGTCACCGAGATCGCCAAGGCACCGATGACACCCGCCGACGCGCTCGCGCTGGTGCAGCTCAGCGATCGCCTGAATCACTTCCCCGCGCAACTCTCCGGCGGCGAACAGCAACGTGTCGCCATAGCCCGCGCCATCGCCAAACAGCCCGACGTCCTGTTTTGCGACGAACCGACCGGCGCCCTGGACAGCGAGACCGGTATCCTGGTTCTGCAAGCCATCGAGAACGTCAACCGCGAGATCGGCACGACGACGGTGCTCATCACCCACAACAGGGTGATCGCCGACATGGCCGATCGCGTGCTCTGCTTCGGTGACGGCCGGATCGTCGACAGCTGGGGCAACAAACAGCGCCGCCGGGCGCAGGAGCTGCGATGGTAGGGCGCGCCCTCGACCGCAAGCTGCTGCGCGACATTTGGCGGCTGCGCGGCCAGGTCGTCGCGGTCGCCTTGGTGGTCGCCTCCGGCGTTGCCGTGCTGATCATGTCGCTGAGCTCGATCGAGGCGCTGGAAGAAACGGCGACCGCCTATTACGAGCGTTATCGTTTTGCCGAGATCTTCGCGACAGTCAAACGTGCGCCGGAAAAACTGGCGGTGCGCATCGGAGAAATCGACGGTGTGCAAACGGTCGAGACGCGGGTTATCGAGTTCGCCACCCTCGATGTCGAAGGCTTCGAAGAACCGATTGTCGGCCAGCTGGTCTCGATCCCCCAGCGCGGCGAAAGCGAGCTGAACCGCCTCGCCCTGCGCAGCGGCCGTCTGGTCTCGGCGGACCGTCCGGACGAGGTTGTGATCAGCGAACCCTTCGCCGAGGCGCACGGCCTGGAACCCGGTGACCGCATACGGGCCGTCGTCAACGGACACCGGCGCACCCTCGACATTGTCGGACTCGCGCTCTCGCCCGAGTACGTCTATGCCATCGGACCGGGACAGTTGATGCCGGACGACGAGCGTTTCGGTATCTTTTGGATGGGCCGCGAGGCGCTGGAGGCGGCCTTCGATCTCGATGGTGCCTTCAACGAGGTGTCGCTGTCTCTGTTGCGCGGCACCAGCCACGACGACGTGATCGCGCGGCTCGACCAGCTGCTCGACCGCTACGGCGGCACTGGAGCCTTTGCCCGCGCCGACCAGGTGTCGAACTGGTTTCTGATGAACGAGATCGAGCAGCTCAAATCCATGGCCGGCATCCTGCCGACCATCTTTCTGACTGTAGCCGCCTTTCTGACCAACATGGTGCTGGCACGGCTGATCGAAACCGAGCGCAGCGAGATCGGGCTGATGAAGGCCTTCGGCTACGACAATCTCGAGATCGGCTGGCATTATGCCAAGATGGTCTGCGCAATCGCCGGTCTGGGTATTGTCATCGGCTCGGTCGTCGGCGCGCGATTCGGCAAGCTCAACACCGAGATTTATGGCGAATTCTACCATTTCCCCTTCCTCGTCTTCCAGCCCGGGGCCGGCGTCTTTGCGGTGGCGGCCCTGGTCAGCCTGGCGGCGGCGCTGCTCGGCAGCATGACCGCAGTTCGGCGGGCAGTGCGGCTACCGCCGGCCGAGGCGATGCGTCCGCCGGCACCGCCGCTCTATCGGCGCAGCCGCCTGAGTATCATGGCGGCGGCGCGCTGGCTCGATCAGCCGACGCGGATCGTCCTGCGTCAGATCTTGCGCTGGCCGTTGCGGGCCTTCCTCACCAGCGCCGGCATCGCCATGGCGGTGGCGATCCTGGTCACCTCGCTGCAATGGATGGATTCGATCGACCGCATCGTCGAGGTCTATTTTCACGAGGCTCAGCATCAGGACGTGACGGTTGGATTGAACGAGCCGCAGGCGGCCGAAGTGGTGCGCGAATTCGCCCGCATGCCTGGGGTTCTGGCGGTCGAGCCGGCACGTGCGGTTAGCGCCGTGTTCCGCTCCGGCCTGCGCCATCATCGCGGCGCCATCCAGGGCGTGGTCGCCGAGCCGCGGCTTAGCCTGGTTTACGATAGCTCGGGCGGGCCCCTGCGCGTACCGCCCGGCGGCTTGGTGCTCTCGACGAAGCTGGCCGAGAAGCTCGGGATCGGCCGCGGCGACGAGGTTTGGGTCGAGATTCTGGTAGACCGCCGGCCGAAACTGCCGCTGAAAGTCGTCACGCTGTTCGAGACCTACATCGGCACGCCGGCCTACATGAATCTCGACGCCCTCAACCGCCTGTTGCACGAAAGCCGCCGGGTCGAATTCCTTCACCTGTTGGTCGACCGGCGGGCCGAGGCCGAGCTCTTCGCCGAGTTCAAGGAACTGCCGGCGGTCTCGGCGGTCTCTCTGCGCCGCGCCGCCGTCGATAGCTTCCACGAAACCATGGGCGAGACACTGCTGATCTATGTCTCGTTCTTCGTGCTCTTCTCCTGCACCCTGGCTTTCGGCGTCGTCTACAACAGCGCTCGCATCGCCCTTTCCGAGCGCGGCCGCGAGTTGGCGACGCTGCGGGTTCTCGGCTTCGGACGCGCCGAGGTTGCCTACATTCTGCTCGCCGAGGTAGCGCTCCTGGTGTTCTGCGCCTTGCCGCTCGGCTGCCTTGCGGGCTACGGCCTCGCCTGGCTGATCACCTCCGAGTTCGAAACCGAACTCTTCCGGGTGCCGCTGGCCATCGAACCCTCGACTTTCGGCTGGGCGGTGGTGATCGGTCTTGTCGCCGCCGTCGCTTCGGCTTTCCTCGTACGCCGTCGGCTCGATCGACTCGACCTGATCGCGGTTCTCAAAACCAGGGAGTGACAGACTGATGGCCGCAAAATGGCGACGTGTGATTCTCTGGTGCCTGCTGGGACTCATCCTGCTGGCGGGCCTTGCCTATGCCTTTCTCCCCAAGGCCCTGCCGGTGGACCTCGGTGCCATCGAACGCGGCCCGATGACCGTAACCGTCGACGAGGAGGGCGAAACGCGCGTGCGCGATGTCTTTGTGCTGTCGACACCTGTCGCCGGACGACTGCGGCGGGTCGAGCTCGACGTCGGCGACCAGGTCGTCGCCGACGCCACCATTGTCGCGCAGGTCGAGCCGGCCGATCCCGGTTTCCTCGACGTGCGCAGCGAGCGCGCGTTGCGGGCCGCGGTCGAGGCAGCGAAATCCGCCCTCGCCCTGGCCAAGGCGGAGCTCGACGAAGCCAGGGCCGAGTTCGATTTCGCCGACGCCGAGCTTGGCCGGGCCCGGCATTTGATCCGCAAGGACACGATCTCGCAACGCGCCCTCGACGAAGCCGAGCGCGCCTTCAAGACCCGCGACGCCGCCGTGGCAACGGCCCAGGCGCGTTTACAGATGCGCGAATTTGAGCTGAAGCAGGCCAGGGCACGGCTGGTCTCGCCGGTCGAAACACAGACGCTGCATGGCCTTTGCGAGTGCGTGCCGATCACCGCGCCGGTCAGCGGCCGCATTCTGCGCATTCTGCGCGAAAGCGCAGGCGTCGTCGAAGCCGGCGACTCTCTGGTCGAGATCGGTGAACCGCGCGACCTGGAAATCGTCGCAGACCTGCTGTCCTCGGAAGCGGTCAAAGTCGAGCCCGGCCAGGACGTGATGATCGAAGAGTGGGGCGGCGTGGCGCCTTTGTCTGGCACCGTGAAGCGCATCGAACCCTATGGTTTCTCCAAGGTATCAGCGCTCGGCATTGAAGAGCAACGCGTCAACGTGATCATCGAATTTGCCGATCCACCGGCACGTTGGCAGCGACTTGGGCACGGCTATCGGGTCGAGGTCCGTATCGTCCTATGGCGGGGCACGGAGGTGCTGAAAGCACCCTTGACCGCCCTGTTCCGCAACGGCAAGGCCTGGGCCCTGTTCATCGCCGAAGACGGGCGGGCCAGGCACCGCGACGTCGAGATCGGCCGGCGTAGCGGCTTCGAGGCCGAGATCACGGGTGGCGTCGCGGCCGGCGATCTGGTCGTCCTCCATCCCAGCTACCGCATCACCGACGGCGCGCGCATCGCGCCGCGCGCGCCCTAGCTGTGGAGCCTCAACAGGTTGTCCCCGGAGAGAGAGGGAGCCTGGAGAATGGTGCCTGTGACCCTAATCCGCCATGCGGCCTGTGCCAATTGTAGCTGTGGATCCATTCGGGCAGATGGTCGGCGCGCTGGTCTAAAGTCTGATAGGCGCGTGCATAGCCCCATTCGTTGAGCGCGGTCTTGATGAAGCGCTCGGCCTTTCCGTTGG
>JAJFGM010000087.1 GCA_021776145.1 Kiloniellaceae bacterium
GTCATCCTGGGTGTCGCGCTCTCCGCGCTTGTTTTCGCATGGAACAAGAGCAAGCACCTCGTCGCGGATGTCCAAGTGAACGAGCAAGGCAGCAAGGTCTACCAGCTCCACGGCGTGCTCTTCTTCGGTTCGGTCACCCGGTTCCGCGACCTGTTCACACCGAAGAACGACCCGGACGATGTCGTCATCGATTTCTACTTTTCTCGCGTGTATGACCAGTCCGGGCTCGAAGCGATCAACGCCCTGGCCGAGCGCTACCTGAAGCTCGGCAAACGTGTCCACCTGCGTCACCTGAGCGACGACTGTCGTAAGCTGCTCGATCGCGCAGGCGATCTGGTGGAAGTGAACATCTCCGAAGACCCCCATTACCACGTCGCCATCGACCACGCGAAATAGCGTTCCAGTTCAAGAACAAAATCCCCGCAGGCCATCAGCCTGCCGGGATGTCAGTCGGGGTGGCAGGACACCACTTGAATTTTTAGTGCTGGAATCTGGCTCTGGGGTACAGAAACACGAGTATTGGTATCACACTGATCATGGTTGCAGGCGGAAGGAAAGACTGCCGCTTGCCATGTGACTATTTTCTGAACTCTCTTGGAACCCGGGGCCCGGCCCGCGCATTGTATTTGGCGTATGACACAAGCCACTTGGAACACGACCCAGCCCATTGAGCATGCCAAGGAGCAGTCATCGTCGCTGAATTGCCCTGGCGCTGCCCCCGAGGCATTTGAGGCCCTCTACCGCCAGCATTTTTCTGCGATTGCCGGGCACCTTTATCGCCGTACAGGGAACCGGGACCTCGCCGAAGACCTCGCCGCCGACACGTTCCTCGCCGCTTGGAAAGCCTTGCCCCGCTACCAATCCACAGGCGTGCCGTTCCGTTCCTGGCTTCTCCGCATCGCCACCAACAAGGCCAATGCCGCCGCCCGGCGTGATCAGATTCACCGGCGAATCCTTGGACGTTTGCCGATCCGCCATCTGACGAACATAACCGACGATGTAACGGATCGGCTCTACCCGGCCCTCGCCCGTCTTAGCCCGCAGCACCAGTCCGTTGTATCGCTTGTCCACCTTGAGGGTTTGAGCATCGAACACGCCGCCCGTGTTCTCGACTTGCCTGAGGGCACAGTCAAATCTCGCCTGCATCGTGCACGAGCCATCCTCAAACATGAACTCGCCCGCCACGGAGATGAACAATGAACCGTCGCACAAACGCCATGACAGACCAACAACTCGATGAGCTGCTCGACCACGCGCACCGACGCGAATGGGCGGGCCCGGACCATTCCCCCAAAGTTGACCATCACTTGAAAGGACTCACCATGAAGTCACAGCCCAGCCTCTTGCTGTCCCGCTCCGCCCTGATCCTCCTCGGCGTCGGCGCCCTCGCTGGCGGCAGCCTGGCCGCTGCCGTCACCCACACGATCATGAGCCGACGCGCCACAGTCATCACCCAAGACGGCGCCTCTTACGATGTCCCGCTCCACGAGTCGCCTGACGGCGCCTCTGGCTCCTTCGTCGCCAAGGACGGCACCGTCATCGACATAGAAATGGTCGAGAAGGGCGCGCAGCATGTCACCGTCGATGTCAACTCACCAAAGGGCGGCACTTCCACCGTCATCCTCGACAACGGCATGGCCCCTTCGGTATTGACTGAGCCCGGCCAGACCGCTCGCATCAAGATCGGTCAGTCGAATGATGAAAAGCCTTCCGAATCTGATCAGTGAGGGCTGCCAGGAAATGCACAGGCTTCGAGTGACACGGTGACCTACCCTCCGGGATCTAGTCCACCTGCCATCGGATAAAGCGGACAGTTTGTCATGACACACGGCCGGGGCTCACAACAAACCTGCGTATCCTGGCCATACGTGTCGGCCTTCCAAATATGTCCATGCTGCAAGACTACTTCAAGATCAAAATCCCAGCGAAAATAAGCGCCGCCGAAACCAACCGGCTTTTCCGAACAGGTTCGCCCAGGAATACAACCGCGACGACACTTGCGAAGAGAACTGATGTTTCCCTGAGCGCAGAGACGTACGGGATCGGCGCCTTTGTCATCGCCCACAGCACAACCGCGTAAGCAGAAAAGGACATCAATCCGCCCAGTAATCCGTGCTTCCATTTTGCGCGAATGTGCTCTACGCATTCCCTGCTGCCGCGTCTCTTGAAGACAATCCCGATATAAATTATCGATTGAAGCAATGTAAACCAAACGAAAAAGCTGGTGCTATGGCCACTCACGCGGGCCCCTAAGCCATCGACAACGGTATATGCAGCGATCATGAGGGCTGTTGCAAATGCAAAGAACAGCAGCTTTATCGATCGGCACTCGTTGCCGATTTCTAGCGCCAGAACACCCGCTCCGATTAATACCGCTCCCGATGCACCTTGAAAACTCAGCGGCTCGTTGATAAAAAGCACGCTCACCAGCATCACGATCAACGGAGGCAGCCCGCGCACAACCGGATAGACAGCGCCAAAGTCGCCCATGCTGTAGCTCTTTGAGAGCAATAGAAAATAGCACACATGAATAATGACGGCGGCCACAATATACGGCCAACTCTTACTGTCCGGAAAGGGCAGGGCGGGAATCAGTATCACACAAATTGCCATCCAGGCAACGCACAGAAGCATGCTTTCCATCAAAGGGTCTTTTCCGCCCTTAATCAGCCCATTCCAGATCGCATGAAATAGAGCCGCAACGAGAACCAAAGCCATGACACTTACTGGCATCGCTCCCCTT
>JAJFGM010000861.1 GCA_021776145.1 Kiloniellaceae bacterium
GAGGCCGCCGAGGTCGACTGGCTGCACTACACCCTGTCGGTCGGCCGTGGCCTGGGGCACGAGATGGAGATCGTCGGCCCGGAGCGCATTGCCGAGCTGCATCCCTTCTACAATCTCGACGGCATCAAGGCGGCGCTGCATACGCCGCACGACGGTCATGTCGACCCCGCCGGTGTCGCCTTCGGCATGGCCGCCGGTGCCCGCCAGAGGGGCGCCAAGGTCATCCGCCGGAACCGCGTCACCGGCATCACCCGCCAAGCGAAGGGCGGCGAATGGCTGGTGCGGACCGAAGAAGGCGACATCGCCTGCGAGATCGTCGTCAACGCCGGCGGCACCTATGCCCGCCAGATTGGCCAGTGGGTCGGCCTCGAGCTGCCGATCGCCAACCTGCTGCACCACTACCTGATCACCGAACCGGTGCCGGAGTTCCAGAATCTCGAGAAGGAGTTGCCGGTGGTGCGCGACGACCGCGAGGTCTCCGGCTACATCCGCATGGAGCAGAAGTCCGGCCTCATCGGCATCTATGAAAAGGCCAACGCCGCCACGGTGTGGGACGAGGGGACGCCCTGGGAGGCGGAGAACGAGCTCTTCGAGGCCGATTACGACCGCATCATGCCGTGGCTGGAGAATGCGATGCGGCGCATGCCGGTTTTTGCCGAGCTCGGCATCAAACGCGTGGTGCAGGGCGCCATCACCCATCCGCCGGACGGCAACATGCTGCTCGGGCCGTCGGGATTGCGGAACTTCTGGCTTTGCTGCGGCTCGCAGGTCGGCATCGCCTGGGGGCCGGGCGCCGGCAAGTATCTGGCGCAGTGGATGGCGCATGGCGCCGCCGACATTTCCATGGCGAGCTTCGATCCGCGCCGCTTCGGGGCCCGCATCGACGAGACCTATCGCATCGAAAAGGCCAAGGAAGACTACCTGCTGCGCCACGAGATCCCCTTCCCGCAACTCAACCGGCCGGGCTGCCGCCCGTCGCATTCCAAGACTTCGCCACTCTACGACCGGCTGAAGGACAAGGGGGCCGTCAATCAGGACGTCTACGGCTGGGAGCGGCCCTATTGGTACGCCCGGGACGGTTTAGCCCAAGAGCACATTCACGCCTTCCGGCGCTCCGTCCTGCATGACGTCGTCGGTGCCGAGGTGCGCGGCCTGCGCGCGGCGGCCGGTATCGCTGACCTGACGGCTTTCGCGAAGCTGGAGATCCACGGTACCGACGCCATCGCCTTTCTGGAGCGCGTCTCGTCGAACCGCTTGCCCAAAAAGGTCGGCTCGGTCTCACTGACCTATCTCGTCAATATCAACGGCCGCCTCGAGGGTGAAACGACACTGGTCAAGCTGGCCGGCGATCGCTTCTACGCGGTCTACGCCGCGGCCAAGGAGGCGGCGCTGCTCAACTGGCTGGAGGAGCAGCGGTTCGACGGTGAAGCCGTCGCCTTCGACAACGTCTCCGAAGCCTATGGCGTCCTGATGATCGCCGGCCCCGAAAGTCGCGACATCCTTGCCGCCTGCACACCGGCCGGGCTCGACAACGCGGCCTTTCGCTGGCTGTCGGCTCGGCACATCGACGTCGCCGGCGTCGCGGCGGTACGGGCCCTGCGCGTCAGCTATAGCGGCGAACTGGGCTGGGAATTGCATGTCCCCATGGCCGGTATGCTTGCCGTCTACGAGGTATTGATCGCCGCCGGCGCGGCGCGCGGCTTGGTCCACATCGGCGCCGCCGCGCTCAACGCTATGCGCATGGAAAAGGGTTACAAGTCCGGCCACGAGGTGACCAACGAGGTGACCCTGGCCGAGGCCGGATTGACGCGCTTTTCCCGACCCGCAGGCTTCCAGGGGGCCGAGCTCAGCCTGGCGCCGCCCGTCAAGTGGGTGCTGGCCTGCCTGCGGCTCGACGAGCCCGGCGACGGCCAGCCCGATGCCGATCCGCTCGGCTCGGAATCGGTCTGGGCCGAGGGGCGGGCGGTTGGCTCGGTGTGCTCCGGTGGTTACGGCTACGGCGTCGGCGCCTTTCTCGCTTGGGCCTACGTCAAGCCGGCGTTCGCCGCGCCCGGCCGCGAGCTGGAGGTCATGACGCTTGGCCAGCCGCGCCGGGCGCGGGTCCTTGCCGGTCCAGTGTGGGACGCGGAGAACCTGCGGCCGCGCGCCGCCAGGCGGTTTGCAACTTGAGACAAGCGCCGCCGGCTGTGGCACAAGAGTGCTTGGGTAAAAACAGCGACTCCACTAAGGAAATCGAACATGGACAAGGAACGTTTCGAACTCGGTTTGGCAAAGCGGCAGGGAACGCTGGGCACCGACTACGTCAACAAGAACCTGGCGGCGGCCGACGACTTCACCCGGCCTTTTCAGGAGATGATGACCGAGTGGTGCTGGGGCTTCGGCTGGGGCGACGAGGCCATCGACGCCAAGACCCGCAGCCTGATGAACCTGACCATGATCGGCGCGCTTGGCCGGATGCACGAGTGGGAAATTCATTGCCGCGGCGCCCTCAACAACGGCGTCACCAAGGAACAGATCCGCGCCGCCATTCACGTCATCGCCATCTACTGCGGCGTGCCGCAGTCGCTGGAGTGTTTCCGCGTCGCCCGCAAAGTGCTGGAAGAGGCCGGCGAACTTTGAGAGGTTAGGGCATGAATTGGGGATCTCACCGTGTCTGACAGGCTTGCCCTCAAGGTCGCGCGCATCGACAGGGAGACTGACGACGTCCTGTCGATCCGGCTTGAGGCGCAAGCCGGGCAAAGCCTGCCGGCCTTCACGCCCGGCGCCCACATCGACCTGCATCTGCCCAACGGCACGACGCCGCAGTACTCGCTGGCCAACGACCCCGCCGAGGCCGACCACTACCTGTTGGGCGTGCTGCGCGAGCGTGAAAGCCGCGGCGGCTCGGCCTGGATCCATGCCGAGCTGGCGTCGGGCATGCTGCTGGAAATCGGGCTGCCGCGGAACAACTTCCCGCTGGTTCCGGCGGCCCGCACACTCTTCATCGCCGGCGGCATCGGGGTGACGCCGATGTTGTCGATGGCCGCCGAGTTGCAGGCCAAGGGCGCGGAATTCGCCTTCCACTATTGCACCCGCAGCCCCGAGGCGACGGCGTTTCGCGCGCTTATCGCACAGAGCGCCTGGTCGCGGCGGGTCACTTACGTGCACGACGGCGGCGACCCGTCGCGCGGTCTCGATGTGAAAGCCCTGCTCGCGGCCCCCTCCGAAGGCACCCACCTCTATTGCTGCGGGCCGGCCGGACTGATGAATGCCGTGCGCGATGCCGCCGGCCATTGGCCGACCGACCGGGTTCACTTCGAGTGGTTCAGCCCCGACGCCGCCGCGTCAAGCGGCGACGGCGAGGACAGGCCCTTCACCTGCGTGCTCAAGCGCAGCGGTCTGGAGCTGACCATACCGGCCGACAAGTCCATCGTCGAAGTGCTGCGCGAAAACAACGTGGAGATCGAAACGCTCTGCGAGGACGGCCTCTGCGGCACCTGCATTACCGATGTCAGCGAAGGCGAGATCGACCATCGCGACAGCATCCTCACCCCGGAAGAGCAGGCGGCGAACGACGTAATGACGGTCTGCTGCTCGCGCGCCAAGGGCGACCGCCTGGTGCTCGATCTCTAGCCCGGGCGGCGGCGATCCGGCTCGAGCCGTCTCACAAGGCCCTATCGCCGGACACTCCCAATTCAACGAGGCCTGACCTATAAGACGGTTGACGTGCGTGGCCCAGTGCTTGAAATGAGGGGCCGCGCTTCTCCTGGCCTTCTCCATCCTTGGAAACCCGATCTGTGCCCCGTTTTACGGCCATCGCCCCTCTCGACAAGCGCTACTTGATCGTATTGGGCGCCTGTCTCACCCAGTTCACGATCATCGGCCTTCTGTTTTCCTACGGTTTGTTTTTCAAGGCCCTGGAAACGGACTTCGGCTGGTCGCGCACCCTGTTGTCGAGCTGCACGTCCGTCGCTTTCATGGTGATGGGTGTGCTGGCATTCTTTGGCGGCCAGTTGAACGATCGCTACGGTCCACGGCTGGTCCTCGCCGTCGCCGGCACTTTATGCGGCACGGGATATGCGCTTCTGTCCCAAGTCACGCAGCCCTGGCAGCTGTTTGCCATTTTCGGACTGTTTATCGGCGTCGGCATGGCGACACACGATGTGGTCACCCTGTCGACCATCGCGCGACAGTTTCGCCACCGCCGCGGCTTGATGACCGGGGTGGTGAAGGTGGGAACCGCGGTGGGCCAGATCGCCGTTCCGCCCATCGCCGCCCTTCTCATTGCGCTCTACGACTGGCGGTTGGCGCTGATGATTCTAGGGGGCGCCGCGGTCGCATTGCTGCTGGCGGCAGCCTCGCTGATGAAAAGCCCCGCGCCGAGCGCGGCATCGGGCGGCGGGGTCGACGCGGCCGGCCATAGCTTCCACGAGGCGCGCCGTACACACAGTTTTTGGATGATCTGTGCCATCCAATTCACGGTCTTTTCCAGCCTGACGACGATCCCGCTGCACATCGTGGTGCACGGCATGGATCTCGGCATGACCCCGGCCTTGGCCGCGATACTGCTGTCGGCCATGGGCGCGGCCAGCGTCGCGGGACGCTTGTCGGTGGGCACCTTCGTCGATCGCATCGGCGGCAGGCGGGCCTTGATGTTCTGTTTTGTGCCGCTGATTGGCAGCCTTCTGGCGTTTCTTCTGATCTCCGCGCCATGGCTGTTGTTTGCCGCTGTTGCCGTATACGGCTTTGCCCACGGCGGTTTTTTCACCGTCATGTCGCCGACGGTCGCCGAGTACTTCGGTTTGCGGGCACATGGCGCGATCTTCGGGCTCGTGCTGTTTTTCGGCACGCTAGGAGGCTCCGCCGGACCGCTTGTGGCGGGGCGCATTTTCGATGTGACCGGGAGCTACACGCTGGCCTTCATAGCTCTCGCGACGATGGCATCCCTGGGGCTGGTGCTGGTCATGCGACTGCCCCAGTCGGATATTGGCGTGCAGCATCAGTCGCCCAGTTAAATCCCTACTTGAAGATATTCAATCGGTCGCTTGAAAATTATCGCAAACAAAACTGGAAATTTTCACCTTAGGGCGCATATGTGTCCCAGGTAATAGAGCTAAGTAACAAAGTTCATCAAAAAAAACACGCGAGTGTTTAGTGCGCGCGGCCGTGCGCATAGGCGAGTTGGATTGAGTCCAGAGCAATGCTGGTTAGTATAATCGTCAACAATTACAATTATGCGCCATTCTTGGTCCAGGCCATCGAGAGCGCTTTGGCGCAGACCTATTCGCCGATAGAAGTGCTGGTTGTTGACGATGGCTCGACAGACAATTCACGCGAGATTATTGCGTCCTTCGGTGACCGAGTCATCACGCTGTTGAAAGACAACGGCGGGCAAAGCTCGGCGTTCAACAGCGGCTACGCGCGGTGTTCGGGCGATATCATCATCTTCCTCGATTCCGATGACTACCTTCTCGACGATGCGGTCGCGGCGATTGTCGACAAGATGCGCGACCCTCGGGTCAGCAAGTGCAACGGTTATCTTCAGGTCATCGACAGCGTCGGCGACGATCTCGGCAGCCGGATTCCGCACCGCTTGCCACCGGCCGGCGATTACCGCCAGGCAACCCTGAAGTTCGGGGCATCCAGCTACA
>JAJFGM010000862.1 GCA_021776145.1 Kiloniellaceae bacterium
CCGTCGCCGCGGCCAAACGCAGACCGCCGCATTGCGTGGCGAGGCCGTGCTGGCCGCCGGCGCCATCGGCAGCCCGCAGATCCTGCAGCTCTCGGGCATCGGCCCGCCCGAGTTGTTGACCGCGCGCGGCATCGAGGTGCGGCACGCGCTGGCCGGCGTCGGCGGTAACCTGCAGGACCACCTGCAGATCCGCACGGTCTTTCGCATCAGTGGCGCCGAAACCCTCAACGAACGCGTCAACAGCCTTTTTGGCAAGGCGCGCATCGGGCTGGAATACCTCTTCAACCGCTCCGGACCCATGGCCATGGCGCCGAGCCAGCTCGGCATCTTCACCCGATCCGACGCCTCCTACGACAGCGCCAACATCGAATACCACGTGCAGCCGCTGTCCCTGGAGAAGTTCGGCGAGCCGCTGCACCCCTTCCCGGCCATCACGGTCTCGGTCTGCAACCTCAGGCCCGAGAGCCGTGGCCATGTGCGGATCGTCTCGACCGACCCGACCGAGGCACCGGAGATCCGCCCCAACTACCTCTCGACCGAGCGCGACCGCAAGGTGGCCGCGGACTCCATCCGCCATGCCCGCCGGCTGATGGCGACGCAGCGCCTGCGGGCCTTTTCGCCAGAGGAAATGAAACCGGGCGCCGAACTCGACTCCGACGCCGATCTCGCGCGCGCCGCCGGCGACATCGCAACGACGATCTTCCACCCCGTCGGCACCGCCAAGATGGGCGACGACGACCTTGCCGTCGTCGACACGCGCCTGCGGGTGCGCGGCCTCGAGGGTCTACGTGTCGCCGATGCCTCGATCATGCCGACCATCACCTCGGGCAACACCAACTCGCCGGTCATCATGATCGCCGAGAAATGCGCCGACATGATAAGCGAGGATCGAAAAACCGCATGACCGATCTGCTGACCCCCGGCAAATTCGCCCGTCCTGTCGATCAGCAAGGCGTCGCCCACGCCTGGCGCGCGCGCGGCTATTCCTGCGGCCTCTTCGTCGATCCGCCGGGACAGGAATGGCTCGACTTCGTGCATGCGAGCAACGAGTTGGTCACTGTGATGCGGGGCCGCCTGGAGATGACCGTCGCCGGGCAGACGATGATCGCCGAGGAAGGCGACGAGGTCTTCATCCCGCGCGGCGCCAAACACTCCCTGCGCAACATTCATGACGGCGTCTCGAAGTGGCTCTACGGTTACGATTGAACGGCCGCCGCCGCGTCCCAACCGAGCGGCGCCGGAATTGGCCCGAAACCCGGAATTGGCCCGAAACCCCGGAATTGGTTTGAAACCCGGAATAGGCTTGAAACCCGGAATTGACACGGAACAATGCCAGGATCGCAGCGAAGCGATAAATGAATGCGCAGAGATGTGAACCGCTAAAAAACCACGGAGACCCGCCATGAATGCGACCACGCTATACCCCGTTCCCGCCGATATTGCCGCGGCCGCGCATGTCGACAAGGAGAAGTACCGCGAAATGTACGCGCGATCGGTCAGCGACCCGGTCGAATTCTGGCGCGAGCATGGGAAACGCATCGACTGGATCAAACCCTACAGTCAGGTCAAGGAGGTCGACTTCAAGGCTCCGGGCGTTTCGATCAAGTGGTTCCACGACGGCACCCTGAACGCCTCGGCGAACTGCCTCGACCGTCATCTGGAAAAGCGCGGCGATCAGACGGCGATCATCTGGGAAGGCGACGATCCCGCGGACTCGGCGCAGGTGTCCTACCGCGACCTGCACGAGCGCGTCTGCCGCCTGGCCAACGCCATGAAGGCGCGCGGCGTCGGCAAGGGCGATCGCGTCACGCTTTATATGCCGATGATCGTCGAGGCCGCGGTTGCGATGCTGGCTTGCACGCGCATCGGCGCGGTTCACTCCATCGTCTTTGGCGGCTTCTCGCCGGACAGCCTGTCGGCGCGCATCCAAGGCTGCGAGTCCAACTGCGTGATCACCGCCGACGAGGGCTTGCGCGGCAGCAAGAAAGTCCCGCTGAAGGCCAACGCCGACGCCGCTTTGAAAAACTGCCCCAGCGTCGAGACCGTTATTGTCGTCAAGCGCACCGGCGGCGCGGTCGCCATGCAGGATGGCCGTGACGTCTGGTACGAAGACGTCTGCGCCGCGGCCTCGCCCGATTGCCCGCCCGAGGAAATGAACGCCGAGGACCCGATGTTCATTCTCTATACCTCGGGCTCGACGGGGGCGCCAAAGGGTGTCCTGCACACGACGGGCGGTTACATGGTCTACGCCTCGATGACGCACCAGTATGTCTTCGACTATCACGACGGCGATATCTATTGGTGCACGGCGGACGTCGGCTGGGTCACCGGTCACAGCTACATCGTCTATGGGCCGCTGGCCAACGGCGCCACGACCCTGATGTTCGAGGGCGTGCCCAACTATCCCTCCGTTTCCCGCTTCTGGGACGTCTGCGACAAACACGGCGTCAACATCTTCTACACCGCGCCGACGGCCATCCGGGCCCTGATGCGCGAGGGCGAGGGGCCGGTCAAGCGGACCTCCCGCAAGTCGCTGCGTGTGCTCGGCTCGGTCGGCGAGCCGATCAACCCGGAAGCCTGGGAGTGGTACTACAACGTGGTCGGCGACGGCCGCTGCCCGATCGTCGACACCTGGTGGCAGACCGAGACCGGCGGCATCCTCATCACACCGCTACCCGGCGCCACCGATCTGAAACCGGGGTCGGCGACAAACCCCTTCTTCGGCGTTCAACCGCAGCTCGTCGACAACGACGGAAAGGTCCTGGAAGGCGCCGCCGACGGCAATCTCTGCCTGATCGACAGCTGGCCCGGCCAGATGCGCACGCTGTACGGCGACCACGATCGTTTCGAGCAGACCTACTTTTCGACCTACGCCGGCAAGTACTTCACCGGCGACGGCTGCCGCCGCGACGATGACGGGTACTATTGGATCACCGGCCGCGTCGACGACGTGATCAACGTCTCCGGCCACCGCATGGGCACCGCCGAGGTCGAAAGCGCGCTGGTCGCCCACGCCAAGGTCGCCGAGGCCGCCGTCGTCGGCGCGCCGCATGACATAAAGGGCCAAGGTATTTACGCCTATGTGACCTTGAATGCCGGCGAGGCCCCCTCCGACGCGCTCAAGAAGGAACTTGTGCAGTGGGTCCGCAAGGAAATCGGCCCCATCGCCTCGCCCGACTGGCTGCAGTGGGCACCGGGTTTGCCGAAAACGCGGTCGGGCAAGATCATGCGGCGCATCCTGCGGAAGATCGCCGAGGACGTTTTCTCGAACCTGGGCGATACCTCTACCCTGGCCGACCCGGGAGTCGTCGACGATCTCGTCGAAAACCGGCAGAATAGAATGGCGTAGTTCCCTGTCGCGAAAAGCGCCGCGCGGCGGCGCTTTTCGCACCT
>JAJFGM010000863.1 GCA_021776145.1 Kiloniellaceae bacterium
GGCCACTCCAATAGCAAGACGAACTACTAGATTGGGTAGTAGGATTGATAATATCCATAGTTAAGAAAAATTTTACATATGGTTGCATTAATTGCATCGATAGTGATTTTTCAGAACGGGGTAGCTGTTATGAGCGACGCAATCAAATCAGACTCCAGCGCCAGTGCTTTCCAGCGTTTGGCCCACTTGCGGATCAGTACCAAATTGCCATTGATGATTGTGGCCGCTGCCGCCACCCTGGCCGTGAGCATAGGTCTGTCGAATTACTTCAGCGCCTCCAGTGCGACGCAAGATCAGGTTCGGCAAAACCTATCCGCGGTGGCGGAAGGTCGAAAGGCGGGATTGTCGAACTATCTGGCCTCAATCGAGCAAGACATGCGCTTCACGGCGAGCAACCCGACCGTGCGCGCGGCGCTTAGCGATTTCGCCTCTGCCTGGCAGGTCATGGGGGACGGGCAGACCGAGACCTTGCAGCGGCTCTATATCACGGATAATCCGAACCCGACCGGACAAAAGGAAGTTCTCGACGCAGCCAGTGACGGTTCGCTCTATAGCGAGCAACACGGTGTTTATCACCCCTGGTTCAGACAATTCCTGCGCGAACGGGACTACTACGATATCTTTCTCTTCGATCTCGACGGCAATCTGATCTACACGGTCTTCAAGGAGCTCGACTACGCGACCAACCTGATGTCAGGCGAGTGGCGGAACACCGACTTGGGCAACGCCTATCGGGCGGCGCGGGGCAATCCGCAGGCAAATAGCCTGAACTTTTTCGATTTCAAACCCTACGCTCCGAGCCATGGCGCCCCAGCCAGTTTCATCTCGACGCCAATCCTCGATGGCAACGGCGAGATCGCAGGCGTCTTGGTATTTCAAATGCCGAACAATCGCATCAACGCTGTGATGGCTGTAGAAGCCGGCCTGGGGGAGACCGGAGAAAGTTATATCGTTGGCCAGGATCAGCTCATGCGCAACGACACCCGTTTTTCCGAGGAATCGACGATCCTAACCGCGAAGGTCGAGGCCGACCTGGTCGGGCAAGTGCTCGCGGCCACGGGTGAGGAGATCCTAAGTGGCAGTATCGTGAATTACCGTGGCGTCGAAGCCGTCGCGACGGCGGTCCCCTTTGAATTCCAAGGCGTGCGTTGGGCCCTTGTGGCGGAGATCGCACAGTCCGAGGCCGACGCACCTATTGCCAGCATGCGAAACACCATGCTGATCATCGCGGCCCTGTTGCTTGCCGGCGTCGCCATTGTCGGGACCTTCCTGGCCCGTCGAATCACCGGCCCAATCGAACAGACGACAGAAGCGATGAAATCCCTGGCCGCTGGCGATACCTCGATCACGATCATGGGGGCCAATCGCCGGGATGAAGTTGGCGACATGGCACGAGCCGTCGAAGTGTTTCGCGAAAACGCTGTCCAACAAACCAAGCTCGAAGAGGAGAAGCGTGCGGAGGACGAAACCCGAAAAAGGCGCGCCGAAACGATTGAGAAGTCCATCGGTGATTTCGATACCCAGGTTTCCAGCGTTCTGAACGCGGTCAATGCGGCTGCCGAAGAAATGCAGGGCAGCGCCAAGGAAATGCTGGAAACAGCCGAACAAACCAGCCGGAAGGCAACCGAGGTCGCGGATGCTTCGGAAGATGCGGCATCAAACGTCCAAACCGTGGCCGCTGCGACCGAGGAGCTTTCCTCCTCCATCACGGAAATTTCTTCGCAAGTGGTTGATTCCTCGAATATCGCCGGTAGTGCCGCTGAACAAGCCCGACTGACCAACGAACAAGTTGAGAGCCTCGTGCAAGCGGCACAGAAGGTTGGCGTCGTGGTGAATATGATCTCCGATATTGCCGAACAGACCAATCTTTTGGCGCTCAATGCCACGATCGAAGCGGCGCGTGCCGGCGACGCGGGCAAGGGCTTTGCCGTCGTGGCCTCGGAGGTCAAAAGCCTTGCAACGCAAACGGCGAAGGCAACCGAAGAGATCTCCGGGCAGATCGCCAGTATCCAGGACGCCACCGGCACCGCAGCCGCGGCAATCAGGGAAATCGGTGAGACCATCGAGAAGATGAGCATGAATTCGTCCGCGGTTTCAGCCGCGGTCGAAGAGCAGAGTGCGGCAACACAGGAGATTTCCAGCAACATCCAACGGGTCTCCGATGGAACAAAGAGGGTCTCCAGCAATATCGTCGAAGTTACCGAGTCGGCGGGTCAAACCGGCCGCGCGGCAAATCAGGTGGAAAAGACCTCGGGCGAGCTCGCAGGTCAATCCGTGGCGCTGCGTGGCGCGGTCGACGATTTTCTAGCCAAGGTGCGTGCGGTTTAAACCGCACCTGCCCGACGCCGCTGCGAAGGCACATCTTTATGCCAACCTTGTCCTCGTCGGCTCAGGCCCTGTAGCGCGCCCAACTGGGAAGTTTGTTCCGAACGCTTGGACGGCAAGCTACACCGGCGCCTTCGGCAGCGGTCTCACGCCGAAGGGCCGGCCGCGCGGGCCGAGACGGACGCCGGGCCTGAGGTTTCGATAGGTCACGCGGTCAAGACGGCAGGGGTGGGCGCCGGGGGCCTCGGCAAGCAGGATCAGATCGGCCACGGGTTCGAAATCGGCGCGGAAGTGTACGGTGCTTTTCACCGCCACGATGCGCTGCGCAGGGAGTTCGATGCCGATGTGGCTGAAGATCGCCTGATCCAGACACTGGCAACGCCGGCTACCGACCACCACGCGGACGTCCGCGTCGGCATCGACAACCCGGAGCAGTACCGTCGGCCCCAAATCCGCCGTGTTGCCGGCATACATAACACCGGTGAAGGGAAACCGGCCGTCGCTGAGCGCTTCGACGCGGAAACGGCCCTTGTAGGGCATCTGGCCGGCCTGGCCGGATTTTCCGCCCAATGCCGTCTCCAGTTCCGCGCCGATACCGGCGGCGTGCGCCGAGGCGGCAACCTCCGGATCGTCGAGCAATGCCAACACCGCGCCCCGTGCCTTGCCGGCCACCAGGGCGGTGAGCAGGCCAGTGGTGTCGGAGGTCGCGCCGGCGCCGGGATTGTCCTGGGCGTCGGCAATGACCACGGGGCCGGAGCCATCGTGGGCCATGGCCCGCGCAACGGCGGCTTCGGCAGACAGCAAGGGGTCATCGAAACGGCCTTCCGCCGCCAGCAGCGAGTCGAGCAGGGTGGCCACCGCCCGGTCGGCGGCCTCTTGCGTCGACCCATAGGCGACGACCGACGGTCCCGCGTCGCGAATGTCGGCCGCTGGGAATCCCATGGCAATGTCGGCGGTGACCAGATCTTCGATGTCGAGTTGAGAGAGCCTCTCGTACAGCTCCCGGCAGGGCGGCGAGCCGGTATGCTGCGACGACAGGGGGACGAGAAAGGGGGCCTGGCGGAAGGCCTTATAGAGCGCGGCGTTGTCGAACAGACGCTCCAGCAGGGCAAAAGCCCGCGCCCCCGTCGCCGCCATGTCGATGTGGGGATAAGTACGGAAGATACAGAGAGAGGAGGCGTGGGCGCTGATCGTCTTTGTGACGTTGGCGTGCAGGTCGAGGCTGACGGCGATGGGCAAGTCCGGCCCGGTGACACCGCGAATACGGGTCAGCAGTTCGCCTTCGCCGTCCTCATGGGATTCCGTCACCATGGCGCCATGCAGGTCGAGGTAAAGGCCGTCGATCGCGCCGGCGTCGCGAATGCCGTCGCAGATCATGCCAGCGATGCGCTCGAAGGCGTCGTCGGTCACATAGGAGCAGGGCTCCGCCGAGCACCAGAGGATCGGGTGCAAGTCATAGCCGTCCGTGGATCTTGCGGCATCGCAGAATCCCGCGATCGGAAGATTGACGCCTGCCGTTTGGCGCAATACCTCGGCGCCGATCAGCAGCCCCGGCCAGGCATCGGCCAACTCGAAGTCGGCAAAGGACGCGCGCGTTGCGCCGAAGGTATTGGTCTCGTGCTGAAAGCCGGCGATGGCGATGCGTTTCATGGTTTTGATCCGGAAGTTTGTCTCAGATAAACGGTGGCACCACGCAGGATGGTTTCTTCGACTTCGATGGAACGACGCTCGGCGGTCAAGGGATTTTCCGAAAGAATGGCGACATCCGCGCGCTTGTCCGCTTCGATGCTGCCGCGCTCGGTGTCCCGAAAGTCCTGCCAGGCGGCATCGATGGTGTGCGCCCGAAGCGCCTTGCTGGGCGTCAGCGCCTGGGCCGGACCGAGCGTGACATCGCGGTGGAAGTCGCTCCAGTAGTATTTATGCGCCGGAAAGAAACTGACGGTCAGGATGGTTCCTTTGTGGTAAAGCCTTTGCGTCAATTTTCTGGCAACTCCTTCCAGCCCGAAGTCTCTGCAATGACGCGCACCTTGTGAAGCGACACTATCGCGGAAGTGAATGTTTTCACCTTCGCCGGAGCGCAATTGTGATGTAGCGTTCTTCGAGGCGTCCGGCAATGCCCGCGAAATTGGGGGAAGAGCACGCCGAAGGGGAGGTTTCCATGAGGATCGTCGAGGCGTTTCCGCACACGACCAAGGTCATGGATCCGGTGTTCATTCCGCTGTCCGACGGCATCACCCTCGCCGCGCGCATTTGGCTGCCGGAGGACGCCGACGAGACTCCGGTTCCGGCGATCCTCGAATACCTGCCTTATCGGCGGCAAGACGGCACGGCCGAACGCGACGCCCTGACACACCCCTATTTTGCCGGGCACGGTTATGCCTGCGTGCGCGTCGACATGCGCGGCTCGGGCGATTCCGAAGGCATTTTGCTCGGCGAGTATCTCAAGCAAGAACAAGATGACGCGCTGGAGATCATCGACTGGATCGTTGCCCAACCCTGGTGCGCCGGATCGGTTGGCATGATCGGGATCTCGTGGGGCGGGTTCAATGGGCTGCAGGTTGCCGCCCGCAAACCGCCGGCGCTGAAAGCCATTGTCTCGATCTGTTCCACCGACGACCGCTATGCCGACGACATCCACTACATGGGCGGTTGCCTGGTGAACGACAACGCCGCCTGGAACGCCTACATGTTCTCCATCAACACGACACCGCCGGACCCGGACATGGTGGGCAACAAGTGGCACGACATCTGGACCAAAAGACTGAAGGGCAGCGGACTGTGGCTGGAAGACTGGATGTCGCACCAAACCCGCGACGACTTTTACAAACACGGCTCGGTTTGCGAAAATTTTGCCGACATAGAGGCCGCGGTCTATGCCGTTGGTGGCTGGGCTGACGGCTATTCGAACGCGGTCTTTCGCTTGCTCGCCGAACTGAAGTCACCCTGCAAGGGTCTGGTCGGCCCCTGGGGCCACAAGTACCCGCACTTTGCCCATCCGGGTCCGAGAATGGGTTTCCTGCAAGAGTGCATCCGCTGGTGGGATCATTGGCTGAAGGGAAACGACACCGGCATTATGGACGAACCGCAATTGCGTTGCTGGATGCAAGATCCGGTGCCGCCGCGGACCTATTACGCCGAGCGCCCCGGGCGTTGGGTGGCGGAGGAAAGCTGGCCATCGCCGCGTATCGAAGCGACTACCCTGCATCTCAACCGTGGCGGCCTCGGCGCCGCACCGGGCGAGGCTGGCGATCTCGCCATCAACTCACCCTTGACTGTCGGATTGATGGCCGGACAATGGTGCCCGCACGGCTCCGACCCTGACCAGGCCGGCGACCAGCGCTACGAGGCCGGCGGGTCCCTGGTCTTTGACGGCGAACCGCTGGCCGAAGCCATGGAGATCCTTGGCGCGCCCGTCGTCGAGCTCGATCTGGCCTGCGACAAACCGCAGGGCATGGTGGCGGTCTGTCTGTCGGAGGTTCTGCCCGACGGTGCCGCGACTCGCATCAGCTATGGCCTACTGAACCTATCGCACCGCGACAGCCACGAAACGCCGAGCGCCCTGGAGCCGGGAACGAGGTATCGCATCCGGCTGCAATTGAACGACGCTGGGCACCGTTTCGAGCGCGGCAACCGAATTCGTATCGCGGTCTCCAGCAACTATTGGCCGATCGCCTGGCCATCGCCGGAAATGACCACGCTCAGCATCGCGGCGGCTTCCAGCCTGCTGATCCTGCCACTGCGTCCGGAGCGGGCGGAGGATGCGTCGCTACGCCCCTTCGAGGAAGCGGAAAGCGCCCGGCCCCTGGCGCAGACGATCCAGCGGGCGCCGGACTATCAATGGACAGTGACGCAGGACATGATCGGCGGTTGTTTTACCGTACATCAGTGGTTCGACGAGGGCCGGACCACCTATGACGAACAAGACGGCTGGACCGTCGAGTCGACCCACGACGAATACTTCACCATCCACCCCGACGACCCGGTAACCGCCAAGCTCGATATCACCTGGACGGAACGCTTCGAGCGCGGTGCCTGGCAGGTTTCATCAAAGACCCATACCGTCGTCACTTCGACGGCAAGCCATTTCCGCGTCGCGGCGAAAATGCAGGCATGGCAGGGCGACGAAATCGTCCATGAACAGAGTTGGGACCGGGAGTTCGAGCGTAACCACGTATAACGTAGAAGTTGACTCCGCGATGGAGTATTGGCGGAGTCCTGGATATCCAAATTGAGAATCGCAGTTCGGACTGGGCTGTCCGGCGAGATTTCAAACCAGGGAGATGATCATGACGGAGTTCAAGCAGACTCGCAGGCGATTCCTGCAGACAGCAGCCTTTGCCGGCGCCGCCGGACTTGTTGGCACTTATCCGGGCATTTCCTATTCCGCCGTGGGTGACACCCTGACGGTCCGCTTCGATCGCGAAATGGAAAGCCTCGATCCTGGTTATTATGTTGGCGGCCATCCGCCCAACGACGTCAACTGGTGTGTCATGCCGGCGCTGGTGCACTTCGGCTACAAGGATGGACAGGCCATCTGGGTGCCGTCGCCCTATGTCGAAGAGGTCAAGATTTCCGATCCCACGCACATTGACTTCACCCTGAAGTCCGGCTTCATGTGGTCCGGCGGTTTCGGCGAGGTGACCACCGAGGACGTGGCCTATTCCTACGACCGCATGAAGGAAAGCGAATGGAAGGGCGACTACGTCGCCTATGACCATGTCGAGATCAAGGACAAGTACAGTGGCACGATCGTCCTCAACCAGGCCTTCTCGCCATTCATGACGGCAACCCTGGCATCGGGCACCGGCATCATCGTCTGCAAGAAGGCGGTGGAAGCCGCGGGCGGCAAGTATACGGTCCAAATCCCGGCGACCTGCGGCCCCTATGTCATGGAGCATAAGCAGGCCCAGTATGTGAAGCTGCGCCCCAATCCCGACTGGACCGGGTCGAAACCGGCCTACAAGAACATCGACTGCATCTTCGTCACCGAGGACGAGGCCGGCGCCCTGGCCTACGAGGCCGGCGAACTTGATTGCGCCAAGATCACCTCCAACGCCTATGCGCGTTATCAAAAGGAGTTGCCCGATAACAGCGACCTGACCGTCGCAGGCGCGCTGCAGTACATGTGGATGGGCCTCAACATCGAGCATCCCAAGCTCAAGGACATTCGCGTCCGCCAGGCCATCCAGTATGCGGTGGATCAGGCCTCGATCATTCAGGGTGCCTATGCCGGTACGGCGGAGCCTTCTTTCGGTGTTGTATGCCCCGGTCTGGTCGGGCGCCGCACGGAAGCGAGCTACTCATACGACCCGGCCAAGGCCAAGGCGTTGATAGACGAAGCCGGGGCGTCCGGCCTTAAACTTACCCTGCGGACCTTGAACGCCCAGGAACGGGTCCTCGCCGCCCAGATCATCCAGGCCAATCTGGCGGC
>JAJFGM010000864.1 GCA_021776145.1 Kiloniellaceae bacterium
AATGACATGCACGCACCGGCGCGAGTGTTACCACTACATTTTTGGGTTTGGTTGAGCTTGCAGAGGCTTAGGTTCGCGGCGGCAGTTCGCTGATATTGGCCGGCAGCGCGATGCCGGTTGCCTTGAAGACATTCCCCACCTGGCCCGAAACGTGGGTGCGGGTGGTAATGACCTTGCCGTCCTTTTCGATGGTGGCTTCCTGAAGGCGATCGAGATCGTTGAGGAGCGGCTGCCATTCGGGCTGCAGGCCCTTTTCCTGACACAAGCGGGTCAGTTCCTTGGCCAGCGTCAGAGCGAGGAACGAGACAAACACATGGCCGCGGATAGCGGCATCGGACTGATGGAAGATGGGACGGGTATCGAAGCTCGCCTTGGCGACGCGGAACAGGGCCTCGACCTGAAGCAAATCACGGTAGCGGATGACGGCCTGTAGCGGAGTGATCCTGGCATTGGTGCGCAGCACGCTGATGCCGTCGTAGCGCGCCTCGTCGGCAAGCTTGCCCATGTCGATCTCGAAGGTCTTGCCGCTGGCCTTGAGATAGCGGCGATAGGCCGAGTTGCCGACCAGGGCCTTGTCGCCCTTCTTCAACTGGGTCTGGAGGCCATCGATGATCGCTTGCCGGTCGGCCTTGTCCTTCCTTGCCTCAGCTTCGTTGAGCGTGACGACGTAGCGCTGGGCATCTGCGCCTTTGCCAACGCGCACTTCCTTGACCCACAGCTGGGTGTCTCCTGCCTGTCGCTCGAGGACCAGGGGTACCATCGGAGCAGTGTCGGCAAGCACGACATCGCGGATGACGTTGCTGGTGCGCTCTCGCGCACCCAGGATGTATTCCATCCCCAGCTCTTCAAGGGCGGCGATCGTACCGGCACTGATCATGCCGCGGTCGGCCACGACGCACGAGCGGGTTATCCCAAAGCGGGTACGCAGGCGCGTGACGATGGGCATGAGCACCTTCACGTCGGCCGTGTTGCCCGGGACCATCTCGGTGCAGATCGGACGCCCCTCGGCGTCGATCACCACGGCCAGGATCATCTGGGCAAGCTCGGGCCGGTGGTCCTTGGAATGACCACGCCGACCCAGCGTGTCGCCGCCTGCACCGTAGAACGAGAGCGACGTCGTATCCATGAACACCAGGCTGAGATCAGTGAACAGGTCCCGCCGGCGATCGAACAGCTTCTCCTCGATCACGTCCTTCACACAGCGAGGTGCCAATGCGCCTTCTGCCTTCTCCTCGATCTCCTCGCCGAGCCAGGCCATGGCGCGATAGAAGTGATGGAGGGCAAGATCCTCGCTGCCGTCGATGGCGTAGCTCTCCATCCAGTCCAGGCAGGCTCGGTCCGAGCCTGAGACGAACAGGCGGTGCAGTGTAGCGACAAATACGGCGCGCTCCACGGCAAAGCCGAACTGGCGCCCTTCCAGCACCTCTTCCAATACAGCATCGATGCCAAGCCGCTGCCACAGGCGCCCGAACAGCAACGGGCCTCCGATCCTGCGGGCTACGATCCGGCCTGCATCGATATCGGACAGAATGATGCTGCGCTCTGCGTGACGTGCGATCGAGGCGGCCAGTCTGTCGAGTTCGCCACTTGCGGCCAGCGCATCCTTGCGGCCCAGAGCCTTGATCGTGCGCTGGCGGACAGTTTTGCCCTCGCGCACGCTCTCGACCAGGTAAAGATAGCGGTGGCCGCGCGCGACTCGTTCGACGACATACATGGCCAGGTTGTTACTGCCTGTACTCGTAAAGATAAACCAAACGGCCAGTTACAGGCAAAATGTTGTTAGCACATCCGGTTTTGCCCCCAAACCCACGCCTAGCAAAATCAAATACTTACCAGCTCGCGTTCCCTGCGTGTTCCGCCGGCACTGTTCAACTTGGGCCTAGCGGATATCGCCGGCTATACGATTGCACGGGCTAGCGAGGCTAGCGTGGCATGGGATCGGCTTGGACGCCTCAAGGCCTGGTTCGATCTGGTAGGTAGCCGAGACGGCGTGCGGCGGGGCTTGCAAGCCTTTGATGTGCGCAAGCCGAATTGACCAGCATTTCCCGGGTCACGCTCCGACACGCCAACTTGCTGTCAGCCAAGCTGGTGAAGAAACCCACGCTGAGGCTCTACAGGGGCTATTCGCATGGCATGGCGCTCAACCATGCTGACGTGATCAATGCCGATCTACTTCCTTCATCCGAGGGTGGGCAGGGGCCGGCCTCTACTGTCGGCTATTTCGAGCAACAAACTGCTCCAATTGCGAGCTGAGACCGCAACGATCGCGAGCCCTTACAAGTAGGGTCCGGCCGCACTGGCGCCGCTTGTGGACGGCCGCCAGTGTCGCGCCGAGTAACTTGGCCACGTCGATGCGGGCGAACATGCCAGCAGCCTTCTCGGCAAGCTCCGCTCCGAAGTCTCCCTCATCGAGGACTCAAAGATTCCGGCATCTCCGGGGGTTTTCCCGGTCCCGTCCGCAACCCCGCAACCCCGCAACCCCGCAATCACGTGGATCCGTTATCCCAGTACCACTGGAACTCGATATCAGGCGATCAGCTCCTTCAGCGGGATGGAGGGGTCGGTCAGCCTGTCGGGTTTGGGTGAAAGCCCGTCGATCACAAGCTTCCGGCCCTGGACAAAATCTTTGGCGGCATTGACACAGTCGAGCGCAATCACTCGGCCTTGCTTGAGGTAGATCAGCGAAAAACTGCGCGTTGCGGGATTGCCTCGCAACAGCGCGGTGTCGTGACCGATCGACAGGCCGATGGTCTGCAGGCGAAGATCATATTGGTTCGACCAGAACCAGGGCACCGAATCATAATGCGCGGCATCGCCAGTGATCGTCCGGGCAACGACACTAGCCTGATCATTGGCGTTCTGAACCGATTCAAGCCGGATCGTCGCGCCATCGGCAAAACGGTTAGCGTGGGCCGCACAATCGCCGAGCGCGAAAATATCGGGCAGACTCGTGCGCCCCTGTGCGTCTACCAGCACACCATTGCCGCCCTCGGCACCCGCCGCAATTAGCGGCTCGACCGCTGGAATAATCCCGATGCCGACGATCACCATCTCGACGGCGAGGACCGATCCATCGGCAAGGCGGACACCCGTCGCCCTGCCGCCCTCACCCAGGATACAGTCGATCGCGACGCCGGTACGCAAGTCGACACCGTGCGCGCGATGTTCGGCTTCATAGAAACGTGACAGTGGTTCACCGGCGACGCGGGCAAGCACGCGGTCCAACGCTTCGAGCACGGTGACGTGCTTGCCGAACTTGCTCAGCACCGCCGCCGCTTCGAGCCCGATATAGCCGCCGCCGATGACCACGACGCGGCGAACGTCCGGCAGTTCGGCGATCATCCGGTCGACATCGGCACGCGACCGCACGGAATGGACACCGGCAAGGTCATTCCCTGCGCAGGTTAGCTTACGCGGGCTGCCTCCGGTCGCCCACACCAGCGTGCCATAACCGAGCGAGCCACCATCGGCGAAGGCCACGGTTTTATCCGTCGGATCGACCATGACCACGCGGCGGCCGGTCAGCATTGTTATCTCGCGTTCCGACCAGAAGGCGGCCGGCCGGATCATGATGCGTTCGAAGCTTTTGTCGCCGGCAAGATAGTCCTTGGACAACGGCGGCCGTTCATAGGGCAGTTCTGGCTCGTCGCCGACCAGCGCAATCGTCCCCGCAAACTTCGCTTGCCGCAGGGCGATCGCCGTCTGTCCACCACCATGCCCGGCGCCCACAATGACTACATCCGCGCGCTCGGTCATCGGTTCGACCTCACCGCCGGAAACATGGCGACTAGATAGTCTGCAAGCACTCGACATACCCCCTTGGTTGAGAAAAAGTGGTGCCTTGAACTCGTGCTTGGTCCCGGGTTTGCGCCCCGCAGCCGAAATTGCGGGTGCCGCCGCGGTCATTGTGACGCTTGGGTAGGCAATATCGCCTATATCGGCTCCTTCCAGACCAAGGTGAATAATGCACCGCCAGGAGCCTACACCAAACCTCTAGCAGCATAGTCGCCATCATCCGCAGACGCCATTGGGATCAATTGAAGATCGATCACAATCTAAGAGATATGGATCCTGAAAAAGTTCTTGGCGCAAGAACTGAATTGAACACCGATCCATTTATAGTCTCAAAAGGAACACCGGAATTATAGATAAGTGCATTCGTCAAATTTCGGATGTTGAAAGCAAATGAGACGCGATCAAGCTCGTATCCGAGCCTGAAATCCACTTTGTTGTAGGCAGGTACATTTTCGATCGCGTAATCAACCGCCGAGGTACTCCGCCGGCCAACCCTCGCGTAGCTTCCGAAAATCGAAGCCTTGCCCGGGCCGAGGTCGAACTCGTAGCGGGCCGAGACGTTCGAGCTGAATTTCGGCGCGTTCGGGAGCACAAAGTCGGCAAACCCCGCACCAACCGGAACATTTTTGGCCTTTGAATCGAGATAACTGGCGGATGCGGAAAAATTAAGTCCGCGCATCGGGCGGATAACCATGTCGAACTCGGCACCCCTTACCCATGCGTCGACGTTAAAGACGTAGAGCGCCGAGTTTTGGGTCGAGAAGGTTTGTAGATTCTTGTAATCGTAATAGAAAATCGAACCGTTGAAATCGAGCACTCCGTTGAGCATTCTCGATTTAACACCGGCCTCATAGTTCACAAGCGTCTCAGGTTTGAACTCGGCTACGGAAACGGGATAAAGCTCGTTTGCACCGGTATTGAACCCACCTGCCTTTGTGCCCCTGTTTACGCCAGCGTAGACATTGACATTTTCATCGAGTTTATATTGAGCAACGATGCGTCCTGACCAGGATGTCGTTGATATTGACTTGTCGAATCCGACGAACTGCACGAGCGGAACCGGCGACGCCCCTGCGATCACTGCGCAAATATTGACCGGGATCGTAGGATTGGTCGTGCAGGAGGACTGATTGACACCACGCTTCTGGTCACTGGTTACGCGGCCGCCGACAATAACACTGAACTTGGGGCTAAAGTGGTAGGTGGCTTCCGCAAATCCAGCGTAAGACGTGGTTCTCAGATGCAGGGCCGCATTGAGATTGATTCCATAGAACGGTATATCGTTTAGATTAACATTTGCGCCGGTATGGTTGTTGATCCACAACCCATAAAGACCGGCGACCCAGTCAACATTACTTACCTTTCCGGAGAGTCTGATCTCTTCGGAATATTGGCGGCCCCCAGGATTGCTTTGATTAAAAATAGCTGTCGGGAATCCGCTCGCAAGCTGGGTGTTGTAGAGTTGATCGGAGTACTGATAGTTTGAGATCGACGTCAGCTTGATTCCGGACCCAATCGTCCAATCGATTGTCGCGGTGGCGTTAAGATATTTTCCGTTGAATTTTAGGTAGTTGGCGGTTGGCACATTGTAAGGGCTCTTCAGTGATGCCGCGCAGTCACCGAGTGGAGAATAAGTGGTCGGAACTGTCCCAACTGTCGTGCGGCAGAAATTCTGATACGCGGCAAAATTGCCGGGCGTGACGCCGACCGGCTTACCGTTCGCCCCGATAAACGCGCGCGTCGTGCTCGCGACAGGGCCGGGTTGGTCCGGAAAACGGTCTGCATATACGCTGAGCAGGGCCCGGAAATCGCTACTGGGCTTATACTGGAGTTGCGCACGGACAGCTTGAACATCTGTGCCGTCATGGTCTGGCCCGATCGGATTGCGGATGTATGCGCCACCCTTTTCGGCATGATATGCGATACGGCCTGACCAGTCACCGCCAAGGCTGCCGCCGACGGCCCCTTCCGTCATGAACTTGTCGTAGCTCCCATATTCGGTCGTGACATAAGCCTCGAACTCTTGGCTGGGTGCTCGGGTAATATATTGGACAAGGCCACCCGTCGCATTGCGCCCGAACAGTGTTCCTTGCGGCCCCTTGAGAACCTCGACACGGTCGACGTCGAAAACCGGCTGAGTCAGCGCGGTCGAGAGGCCGACATACGCTCCGTCCACATAGGTGGCGACCGGTGCTTCCTGGTGAAGCGCGATATCTTGCTGGCCGACCCCACGGATGATCGTCGTGACATAAGCACCGCCACCCGGGGTAGTTGAGCGCACACCTGGAACAAGATCTGGAAGATCCATCGACGTTGTGAAGCCGCGGGCGGTGAGATCCTGTCCCTTGATCGCGCTGATCGCGATCGGGACGTCGCGAAGATTTTCCGACTTCTTCTGCGCCGTCACGATGATGTCGCCCTCAGCGTTTGGGTCTTGCGCCGCGGGGGCGTCAGAAGGCGGCGTCGGAGCTGGTTGGGCGGTCTGTGATTGAGCGTATGCGCCTTGGGACAAGGTCAGCAGTGTCGCAAGCGTGACCGGCGCGAGAGCAGTTAGTCTCATATTTTCATCCCTCTCCTTCCGGGCGGCCGCCTTCTGTGGACGTGCTCGCAAGCCGGCTTTTCAAAAATGATTAGAGACCTAAGTAATATATGAAAGGAAACGCGACGCAAGCCATATTCAGGGCACCCGGCCAGCAGCGTCGCTCCGGCCCATAGCGACGGTCCCGTCGGAGGTGCTCTATAGGCTGTACCGCCCTAAAAACGTACCTATCGTGACCGAGGACAACGGAAAACCGCTACCTATTTGGGCAAACAGGGGAGGGGATGGTTGCTCAGTGCGCGCCCCTTCGCATGGGAAGCCCTTCCCTTGACCCAACTTGAACAGTGCTTTTGGAAAAGGCATTTTTGTTCAATGACATGCACGCACCGGCGCGAGTGTTACCACTACATTTTTGGGTTTGGTTGAGCTTGCAGAGGCTTAGGTTCGCGGCGGCAGTTCGCTGATATTGGCCGGCAGCGCGATGCCGGTTGCCTTGAAGACATTCCCCACCT
>JAJFGM010000088.1 GCA_021776145.1 Kiloniellaceae bacterium
CTATCGGCTATTCGCATCAGCCATCCTCCGTTGCTGCGACGGCATCCTCATCGACTGCCGCGGCCCAGTTCGGTGTGTCGAGGACGATCTTGGCGAGCAAATTGGAAAGCGTCTTGCGTTCCGACGCCGACAGCGTGCGCAGCATGCGCTCTTCGAAGAGCACGAACTGCGGCAGGGATTCGTCGAACATCGTACGCCCGGCCGGCAAGAGGTGCAGCGTCTGATTGCGGCGGTCCGCGGTGCCGGTACGGCGCTCGATGAGGCCAAGGCGGCACAGCTTGTTGATCGCACGGCTGAGCGTATTCTTGGGAAATCCCGACGACAGGCTGATGTCGCGCGCCACCGTGCCGTCGATCAGGCCGAGCGAATAGATCACGACGAATTCCGGCCGGCTGAGCCCGGTCCGCTGCTTGACCCAGCCGTAAAGCGGCGTGTTGTAGTGCAGGGCGATGTGATTGAAGCGAAAGGCGAACCAGCAGGGATTGCGCCACAACTTGGCCTCGGTCAGTTCCGCCAGCCCGGTACTTCCGATTCCTATGGGCGCGGGCCCGATCGGCTCAGGGAAGGCGTCCGTCGCATGTTTCGGAATTTGCTTGAGGTTGGCCATGGCCCCACATTTAGTTCCAATTCGAACTTGACTGCATGATTGTTGCCTTACATCCTGGGGAAAACAAGTTCCAAATGGAATTTTCGGCGCAGAGGGCCGAAGTTGTCTCCGCGCCGGAGACCGACGCCTGGGCGTCGGTACTGTGTGGCTTTGCAAGGAGACAGGAAATGAAAATCGGGACACTGCTGAAGGCCGGGACGCTTGCCTTCGCCATGACTTTTACAGCGACAGCGGCGACAGCCCAAACCTTGACCGTCGGCGTTCGTGGCGGTCCGGAATCGATGGACCCGCACTATTCCGCGCTGGGCGTGCATGCCGACGCGATGAAGCACGTCTTCGACACCCTGGTATGGTCGGGCGACGACATTCAGATCGAACCGGGGCTCGCCGAGTCCTGGAAACCGGTCGACGACACGACCTGGGAGTTCAAACTTCGGAAGGGCGTCAAGTTCCACGACGGCTCGGATTTCACCGCCGAGGACGTCAAGTTCTCCATCGAGCGCATCCCCGAGGTGACCGGCCCGACGACACTGATGATCTATGTGCGCCGCGTGCAAGAAGTCGTGATTGTCGACTCCCACACCGTGCACATGAAGACCGACGGCCCGGCGGCGACCCTGCCGAACGATTTCGTCCGGCTCTTCATCGTCTCGCACAAGGCGGCCAAGGAGTATTCGACCAAGGAGACGGCGCCCGAGGGCTTCAACTCTGGCAAGGCGATGATCGGCACCGGTCCCTACAAGTACGTCTCATGGGAGCCCAAGGGCGATCTGGTGCTGGAACGCTATGACGGCTACTGGCGCGGCAAGGGCGACTGGGAAAAGGTCGTGCGCAAGGAAATGCCGAACGACTCCTCCAGGCTGGCCGCTCTCAAGGCCGGTCAGGTCGACCTCATCAACTATGTCTCCTCGGCGGACTGGCAGGCCTTGAAGGCCGATTCCGCGATCGATACTTTCCTCGCCGACAGCGTCTATGTCATGAACCTGCAGCTCGACCAGCGTGAGCAGACACCCAAGGTCTATGACAACGACGGCAATGTGCTGGCCAAGAACCCCCTGCGCGATCACAGGGTGCGTCAGGCGATCGACCTCGCCATCGACCGTGAAACCATGGTCGATGTCGTGCTCGAAGGCCTTGGCACACCCGCCAACCAGCTCATGTCCAAGGGCTTCTTTGGCTGGAGCGCGCGTGTGCCGGAACGCAAGCCGGACCCGGCTAAGGCCAAGCAACTCTTGGCCGAGGCAGGTTTTCCGGATGGCTTCCAGATGGATCTCTACTGCACCAGCGACCGCTTGCCGGGCGACGGCGCCATCTGCCAGGGTCTTGGCCAGATGTTCGCGCAGGTCGGCATCAAGACCAACGTCAATGCCATTTCACGTTCAATCTACTTCCCGGCCCAGGCCAAGCGGGAGTACTCGGTCTTCATGAATGGCTGGGGCACGCTGACCGGCGAGGCCTCCTATACCCTGGGCTCGATGGCGCACTCGCCGGCTCCCGAGCTCAAGCTCGGCGCCTTCAACCGCACCGACTACTCGAACCCCAAGGTCGACAGCCTGCTGCAGGACGCAATGCAGGAACTCGACGATGCCAGGCGCAAAGATCTTTTCGAGCAGGCGATGGATCAGATCATGGAGGACCGCGCCTACATCTCGATCGTCAACCTGCAGACCGTGTGGGCGGCCAAGAAGGGCACTCTGAAGATGACGCCGCGCACCGACGAGGATACCCTGGCGTTCTTCATCAAGTCCGCGAACTGAGCGCGGCAGTCGTACCGCGAGGCGGGCCGGGCGCAGCGTCGCCCGGCCCGCGTCGTTTCTGAGTCAATTCTTCGTAACCGGAGGCCGCCCGGGTAATGTCCGGCTACGTCATTCAAAGATGCCTTCAGGCAATCGTCGTGATGCTGGCCATGTCGGCCATCGTCTTCGTCGGGGTCTACGCCATCGGCAACCCGATGGAGGTGCTGATCCCGATGGACGCGACGCAGGACATCCGCGAGATGATCATTGCCCGCTTTGGCCTCGACCGGCCGCTGTGGGAACAGTATCTCGTCTTCCTGGGCAACGTCCTGCAGGGTGATTTCGGCCGCTCGTTCGTCTACTCGATGCCGGTCACCGAGCTGATCCTCAGCCGTCTGCCGGCAACCCTCGAGCTGACCCTGTTGGCGGTTCTCGGCGCGACGCTGATCGGCGTACCACTTGGCATCTGGGCCGGCTACCGGCCCGACGCGATCTCGTCGAAGACCATCATGGGCGTTTCCATCCTCGGCTTCTCGGTGCCAAGCTTCTGGGTCGGGCTGATCCTCATCCTCACCTTCGCGGTGTGGCTTGGCTGGCTGCCGGCCGGCGGCCGCGGCCCGGTTGTCGAGGTGTTCGGGGTCGGCTGGAGCATCTTCAGCCTGGAAGGCCTGTCCCATACCCTGCTGCCGGCGATCAACCTGGCGCTCTTCAAGCTGGCCATGCTGATCCGCCTGGCCCGCGCCGGCACCCGGGAAATCATGCTGACCGACACCATCAAGTTCGCCCGCGCCGCCGGCCTTGCCGAAACGACCATCGTCAGGCGCCATGTCCTGAAGCTCATCGCGGCGCCCATCGTCACGGTCTTTGGTCTGGAGTTCGGCTCGACCCTGGCCTTCGCGGTGGTCACCGAGACGATCTTTTCGTGGCCCGGTCTCGGCAAGCTGATCATCGATTCCATCACCAACCTCGACCGGCCGGTGATGGTCGCCTATCTCATTCTGGTCGCCTTGCTCTTCGTCACCATCAACCTGGTGATCGATCTCGCCTACGCCGCGCTCGATCCGCGGGTCAGCCGGGGCCAAGCCGCATGACCGAGGACGATTCCCCCCTTCGCCGTTTCTGGATCGGCTTTCGCGAAAACAAAGTCGCCGTCCTCGCCTTGGGAGTCGTCACCGCGATTGTCGTTCTTGCCGTGACGGCACCGCTGATCGCGCCCCAGGACCCCTATGATCTTGGCGGCTTGTCGCTGCTCGACGCGCGCCGTCCGCCCGGACACAGCGGTAGCGGCGGTTATGTCCATTGGCTCGGCACCGATGCCCAGGGTCGCGATCTTGTCTCGGCGATCCTCTACGGATTGAGAATTTCGGTGCAGATCGGGCTCATGGCCGGCGGCGTCGCGCTGACGGTAGGCGCCACCTTGGGAGTCACCGCGGCCTACGCCGGCGGCTTCTTCGAAACCCTGGTCATGCGCGTCATCGACCTACAGCTCTCTTTCCCGGCGATCCTGCTGGCGCTGGTCCTGGTCGCCCTGCTCGGCCAGGGCAAGGCCCAGTTGGTCACGGCTTTGGTCGCCGCGCAGTACGCCTATTTCGCGCGCACGGCCTATGGCGCGGCCACCTCGGAACGGCGCAAGGATTACATCGAAGCGGCCATGGCGACGCCGCTGTCGCGCTGGCGCGTCGTCTTCCGCCACCTGTTGCCCAACTGCATGCCGCCGCTGATCGTCGTCGCGACGGTGCAGATCGCCAACTCGATCGCGCTCGAGGCAACACTGTCCTTTCTCGGCCTCGGCCTGCCGGTCACCGAACCGTCCCTCGGCATGCTGATCTCCAACGGATTCGTTTATATGATGAGCGGCCGTTACTGGATTTCGGTCTATCCGGGGATCGCCCTGATCGTCCTGATCGTGGCGATCAATCTGGTTGGCGATCAGGTTCGCGACCAGTTGAATCCGCGGCTCAACCGATGAGCGCGCCGATCCTCGAGGTGCGTGACCTCCGCACGCACTTCTTCACCCGTGCCGGTGTCGTCAAGGCGGTGGACGGCGTGTCCTTGTCGCTGCAGCCGGGCCACATTCTCGGTCTCGTCGGCGAAAGCGGGTCCGGCAAGACGGTCACCGGCTTTTCGATCCTCGGCCTTGTCGACCCGCCCGGGCGGATCGTCAGCGGGTCGATCCGCCTCGACGGCGAAGAGCTCGTCGGCATGTCAAACACGGCCTTGCGCCAGCTGCGCGGCCGACGCATCTCGATGGTCTTCCAGGACCCGATGATGACCCTGAACCCGGTGTTGTCGGTGGGCGAGCAGATGTCGCTGGCCATTCGTGCCCACGAGGCGGTCTCGGACCAGGCGGCGCGCGACCATGCCGCGCGGGTCCTCGGTCAGGTTGGAATTCCCGATGCCCGCGCCCGGCTCGATGCCTATCCGCACGAATTCTCCGGCGGCATGCGCCAGCGCGTGGCCATTGCCATCGCCATGTCGCATAGCCCGGACGTGATTGTCGCCGACGAGCCGACGACGGCGCTCGACGTCTCGATCCAGGCACAGATCCTGCACGAGATCAGGGAGCTGTCGCGCGACAGCGGCACGGCGCTGCTGTGGATCAGCCACGACCTCGCCACCGTGTCGAGCCTGTCGGAGCGGATCCTGGTGATGTATGCCGGCAAGATCGTCGAAGAGGGGCCGACGGCCAGCGTCTTGCGCGATCCGCGCCATCCCTATACCCGCGGATTGCTCGACTCGATGCCGGCGATCGCCGAACCCGGGCAGATGCTGCGGCAGATCCCCGGCACTACCCCGTCCTTGTTGTCGCTGCCGCCCGGCTGTCCCTTCGCGCCGCGTTGTACGCGGGCCAGCGAGCAGTGCCGAAACGACCCGCCGTTCCTGGTCGACAGAGAGCGCGGTTACCGCTGCCACCACCCGTTGGAACCGGCGTTATGACGGCGCCCTTTCTCGCCCTCGACGGCATCAGCAAACGCTTCGATCCGCGCCTCACGCTCGGCGACCGCATCGCCGCCGGGCTCGGCGCCCGGGTCGAGGCGCGGCCGGTGCGCGCGGTGACCGACGTCAGCCTGTCGATCGAGCGCGGCGAAACGCTCGGCCTGGTCGGCGAATCCGGTTGCGGAAAATCGACCCTGGGCCGCATCGCCGCCGGCATCCTGCCACCGACCGCCGGCGAAGTCCGCCTGGATGGCGGTCCGGTCATGGAAAAGGGGCGAAAGGTCACCACCAGGGTGCAAACGGTCTTCCAGGACCCCTTCGCCTCCCTCGACCCGCGCATGCGCATCGGCGAAACCGTCGCCGAGGGACCGATCGCCCACGGCCTGGTCTCCAAGGCGGCGGCCAATGACTACGTGCGCGACTGGCTGGCGCGCGTCGGCCTCGACCCTGAGTTCGCCCAGCGCTATCCGCATCAGTTCTCCGGCGGTCAGCGTCAGCGCGCCGCCATCGCCCGGGCGCTGGCGATGCAGCCCGACCTGCTGGTTTGCGACGAGCCCGTGGCTTCGCTCGACGTCTCGATCCAGGCGCAGATCATCAACCTCTTCCTCGAACTGCGGCGCGACCTTGGCATCACCTGCCTGTTCATCTCGCACGACCTCGGCGTG
>JAJFGM010000089.1 GCA_021776145.1 Kiloniellaceae bacterium
GCACCGGTGCCGAGCGCGCCGGCGAAGCCTATGCCGTCCAGGCCGCCGAGCTGCGGCGCACGGCGAGCGACGTGACGACGGATATCGAAGCGGCCTACAAGACGTTGGAGGCGCGTGCCGGCGATCTGGCGGCGGCGGCGGAAGCCGCGGTCTCTAAAAGCGAACTGGTCGCCGAGGCCTATCGCGCGCAGGGCAGCGAACTGACCGACGCGGTGAACTGGACCCAGGATTCCGCGGCGCGGCTGCGCCAGGGCCTGCACGAGGAAACCGAAAATCTGCGCGATCTCGGCAGTGGATTGATGGGCCTGGCGCAGAACTTCAGGGAAGCGCTCGGTCCGGCCGTTCAGTCGGTGCAACAGGCGGCCGAGGGCAGCCGCAGCGCGGCGCAACAGGTGCGAGGTGAGTTGGAAAGCCAGTCAGCCGCGATGGCCGACATTACCGAGCGCACCCGCAAGAGCCTCGACGAGTTGCAGGGCCTGATCGCCAGCGCCGCCGCCGAACTCGACGGCACGGCAAGCGCCGCCCTGGCCAATGCCGAAGCCGTCGCGCCGCGTCTGGCGGCGCAGGCCAGAACCCTTGAAGCCACCGCCGCGACCGTGCGCCGTGAAGTCGAAGCCGTTGGCGGCGCTTTCGACCGCAAGAGTGCCGAACTAAAGATACTGGCCGAGCAGGCCGAGCAACAGGTCCACGTCGCCGGCGACAGCCATATAATGGCGCGCCGAGATCTGTTCCTGCGCACGGCGACGCTGTTGATCGAGGATCTCAATTCCCAGTCCATCGATCTGACTCGCCTGATCAACGCCGATTTGCCCGACGATGTCTGGAAGCGCTACCGCAAGGGCGACCGCTCGGTTTTCGCGCGCCGACTCTTGCGCTTGCGCGACAGCTTCTCGATCCCGGAAGTGGCGCGCCGCTACGAGGAGGACGAAGCTTTTCGCGGCCAGGTCACGCGCTATATGACCCAGTTCGAGTCGCTGATGGCGCAGGCCCACGAATGCGATTCCGAACATGTCCTGAGCGCGACGTTCCTAACAGCTGACGTCGGCAAGGTTTACCTTGTCCTGGCGCGCTCTCTCGGCCGCGAGCAATAGGCGGCCATGCGTCCGACAACCTTGCAACCCGGTCAGAAGCTGCGTGGCAGCCACTTTGCGACCCTGCGACAGCTTCTGCCCTATCTTTGGCCGCGCGATCGCGGTGACCTGAGGCTGCGTGTTGCCGCCGCGGTTGTATTTCTCGTCGCCGCCAAGCTGACCAGCGTCTATGTGCCGCTTATCCTGCGCGAAGCGGTCGACAGTCTGAGCCCGCCGGGCCAGTCGACCCTCGACCTGGCCTTGACGCTGCCGCTCGGGTTGCTGTTGGCCTATGGCTGCGCCCGCGTCCTGGCCCTTGCCTTCGGCGAGTTGCGCGACGCGGTCTTCGTGCGGGTCGTGCAGAACGCCATTCGCCAGGTGGCGCTGCAGACTTTTCGCCATCTGCATGCCTTGTCGCTGCGCTTCCATCTGGAACGCCAGACCGGCGGGCTCAGCCGAGCTCTCGACCGCGGCGCCAAGAGTATCGAGTTCCTCCTGCTCTTCGTCATGTTCAACGTCTTGCCGACGATATTCGAGATCCTCCTGGTTTGCGCCATCCTTTGGCATCTCTTCGACTGGAGTTTCGCGGCGATCCCGCTGGCGACGATCCTCGTCTATGTCTGGTTCACTTTCCGCTTGACCGAAGTCCGTATCCGCTATCGGCGCGAGATGAACGAAGCCGACAACGACGCCAACACCAAGGTCATCGACTCGCTGCTCAACTACGAGACAGTCAAATATTTTGGCAATGAAGCGCATGAAGCCAGTCGTTACGACGTCGCGCTCGGTGCTTATGAAAAGGCAGCGATCAAAAGCCGCACCAGCCTGTCGATCCTCAACAGCGGCCAGTCGGGAATCGTCGCGATCGGGATCACGGCCTTGATGGTGCTCGCCGCTGCCGGGGTCGTTGCTGGACGGATGACGGTCGGCGATTTCGTGATGGTCAACGCCTATCTCATTCAGTTGGCCATGCCGCTCAATCTGCTGGGCACGGTCTACCGCGAAATCAAACAGTCGCTGATCGATCTTGAGGCGATGTTCGCCCTGCTGTCTTCGGCGCCGGAGGTGCGCGATCCGCCAGGCGCGCCGGGTCTGGTGAGCCCCGGTGGTGCTGGCGGCGGCGGGTCGGTTGCTTTCTCGGGCGTCGACTTCGGCTACGACCCGCGCCGGCCGATCCTGCGCGGTGTGTCCTTTTCGGTTCCGGCGGGTGGTACGGTCGCCATCGTCGGTCCCAGCGGTGCCGGCAAGTCGACCATCAGCCGCATCCTTTTCCGTTTCTACGACGTGCTCGCGGGGCAGGTGACGATCGACGGCCGCGACATCCGCGAAATCACACAGAAAAGCCTGCGTGCCGCCATCGCCATCGTTCCGCAGGACACGGTGCTGTTCAATGACACGATCGGCTACAACATCGCCTACGGCCGCCCTGGCGCCGGCCAGGACGAGATCGAGACGGCGGCGCGGCTGGCCAGGGTGCACGACTTCGTGCTGGGTCTGCCGGACGGCTACGACAGCGTTGTCGGCGAACGCGGGCTGAAGCTTTCCGG
>JAJFGM010000090.1 GCA_021776145.1 Kiloniellaceae bacterium
GCTTCGGCGTGCCTGACCACGGGAACCATCAGCCCGGCGTTCGTCTGGACCGCGACACCGACATGGACTCCGCCGAATTGCTGGATCACCCCCGCCTCGTCGTCGTAGAGGGAATTCAGGGCAGGTTGCTCCTCGATGGCCCTTACCATCGCTCGCATCAGAAACGGCAGTATCGTGAGTCTGGCCGGCGCTCCGGCACGCTCGCTGTTGAGCGTGGCGCGTAATTCCTCTAGCGCGCCGACGTCGACCTCTTCGACATAGGTTATGTGCGCTATGCGCGACTTGGCGATGGACATTTTCTCGGCGATCTTGCGCCGCATGCCGACCACCTTGATCGTCTCGATGACGGTATTTGCGATCAGATCGGAATCCGCCGCGGCCAGCGGTCCGCCAGCAAAATAGGCGTCGAGATCCTCATGGGTAATGCGGCCGGCCGGGCCGGTTCCGACCACCTGCCGCAGGTCGGCGCCGCTGTCGCGCGCGCGCTTGCGCACTGCCGGCGAGGCGATCGGCTTTTCGCCCTCCAGCCGCGCCGGCTTGGCCGCAACGCGGCGCGCCGGCGCGCCACGCCGGGCATCAACGGGCGCCGCTTTGGCGACGTCGGGACTGGCGCTCGGCGCGGGTTCTTTTTCGGCGGCGGGCGGCGCAGCGGCGGCCACGTCCTTCACGTTGCCGGCCCCGGCCACCTCCAGACGCACCAGGTCGGCACCGACCGCGACGATCTCGCCGACCTCGGCGCCAAGCCAGACGACCTTTCCCTGCACGGGCGAGGGGATTTCGACGGTCGCCTTGTCGGTCATCACCGCGGCCAGCGTGGCGTCTTCGGCGACCATTTCACCGACCGCGATCTGCCATTCGACAAGCTCGGCCTCGGCAACGCCTTCGCCGACATCGGGAAGCCGAATTACGTACTCGCCCATGTCACGCCTCCATCGCTTCCCGAAGGGCGCGGCCGACACGCTCGGGCCCGGGGAAATAGGCCCATTCCTGCGCATGCGGATAGGGCGTGTCCCAACCGGTCACGCGGGTAATCGGCGCCTCCAGGTAATGGAAACAGTTCTCCTGCACCAGCGCCGACAGTTCGGCGCCAAAGCCCGAAGTCAGCGTCGCCTCGTGCACGATAACGCAGCGTCCGGTTTTCCTGACCGACTCGGTAATCGTCTCGAAGTCCATGGGCAGAAGGGTACGCAAGTCGATCACTTCGGCATCAACGCCACTTTCCTCCACCGCGGTCTCGGCCACGTGCACCATGGTGCCGTATGTGAGCAGGGTGAGCTCGCTGCCTTCGCGGCGAATCGCCGCTTCGCCCAAAGGCAATTTGTAGTGCTCCTGCGGCACTTCGCCCAGTGCATGTTTGGACCAAGGCTTAACCGGCTGGTCGTGGTAGCCGTTGAAGGGGCCGTTGTAGAGTCGCTTGGGCTCGAGGAAGATCACCGGGTCGTTGTCGTCGATAGCGGAAGTCAGCAGTCCCTTGGCGTCGTAGGGGTTTGACGGCACCACCACCTTCAATCCGCAGACATGAGTGAAGAGCGCCTCTGGACTTTGGCTGTGGGTCTGGCCGCCGAAGATTCCGCCGCCCGTCGGCATGCGGATCGTGATGGGGGCGGTGAACTGTCCGGCGGAACGATAGCGCAAGCGCGCCGCCTCGGAGACGATCTGGTCATAGGCCGGGTAGACATAGTCGGCGAACTGGATCTCGACGCAGGGGCGCAGACCATAAGCCGCCATGCCAACGGCGGCGCCGACGATGCCGAGCTCGCTGATCGGCGTGTCGAAACAGCGGCGCGCGCCATACTTTTTTTGCAGGCCCTGGGTACAGCGAAAAACGCCGCCGAAATAGCCGACGTCCTCGCCGAACACGACCACGTCCTCGTCGCGCGACATCGCCCCGTCCATGGCGTCGCGGATCGCTTCGATCATCGTCATGCTGGGCATGTGTCAGATCCCTGCTTCCTGGCGCTGGCGGCGCAGATGCGGCGGCAGCTTTTCGTAAACCCCTTCGAACATTTCCCGCGTCGAGGGCGCGCCGCCGCCGTGCAAAGTGCCATGGCTTTCGGCTTCCTTCTGCGTGGCGATCACGGTGTCGAGAATTTCCGCCTCGGCCTGCTTGTGTCGTTCCTCGGACCAAACGCCGCCACCCACCAAATGGTTCTTCAGGCGCTCCAAGGGATCGCCGAGCGGCCAGGCGTCGGATTCCGCGCGCGGCCGATAGGCGGCGGGATCGTCGGAGCTGGAATGCGCGCCGGCACGATAGGTTACGTACTCGACGACAGTGGGCCCGAGATTTCGCCGGGCCCGTTCGATCGCCCACTTGGCAACCGCGTAGGTGGCCAGGTAGTCGTTTCCGTCGACCCGCAAGGACGGAATGCCGAAGCCGTGCCCGCGCGCCGCGAAGGTGCCGGAGCCACCCCGCGCGATGCCTTGAAATGTCGAGATCGCCCACTGATTGTTGACGATATTGAGGACTACCGGTGCCTTGTAGGTCGAGGCAAAGACCAGAGCCGCGTGAAAATCGGATTCGGCGGTGGAACCGTCTCCGACCCATCCCGCCGCGATTTTGTTATCGCCCTTGATCGCCGAGGCCATGGCCCAGCCGACCGCCTGCATGAACTGGGTGGCGAGATTGCCCGAGACCGTGAAAAACCCATGCTCGCGGCTCGAATAGAGCACCGGCAACTGGCGCCCTTTCAGGGGGTCGTGCTCGTTGGAATAGATCTGGTTCATCATGTCGAGCATGGGATAGCCGCCGGCGATTAGCAGCCCGGCCTGGCGGTATGTCGGAAAATTCATGTCGCCGGTCGACAGTGCCTTGCGAAAGGCGCAGGACACCGCCTCCTCGCCCAGGTGTTGCATGTAAAACGAGGTCTTGCCCTGGCGTTGGGCCATCTGCATGCGCACATCGAAGGCGCGCAGGGTCATCATATCCCGCAGTCCGGCGAGCAGTTCCTCGTCGCTCAGAAGCCCCGCCCAGGGCCCAACGGCCTTACCTTGGCGGTTGAGCACGCGGATGATCGAATAGGCGAGGTCGCGGAAGTCTTCGGGATTGGCGTCCACCTCCGGGCGCCGCACCGACCCGGCCTTGGGGATAGAGACTTCCGAAAAATCCGGCAAATCGCCGGGTCGGAATTCCGGCTCCGGAACGGTCAAGCTGAGCGGGGCGGTGTCGTGCATGGTCGTGGTTCCCCTTTAACAAACGGTACCGGTGGGTCAAACGGTCCCCAGTGGGTCAAACGTCTCGGCTCGGCGCAACCCGCTCACTCCTGCGCCACCGGCAGGGTGGTTTCGTATTTGATCTGGCGCAGCGCGAAGTTGGAGCGCACTTGGGCAATTCCGGGACCGGAAAAAACGATCTTTTCGAGAAACTCGTCATAGGCCGAAACACTGGGCGTGACGACTCGCAACAGGATATCGGCATCGCCCGTTGTGTAATAGCACTCCATGACCTCGGGATGCACGCACATGGCATCGGCAAATTTCTGGCTGACCGG
>JAJFGM010000010.1 GCA_021776145.1 Kiloniellaceae bacterium
GCTGATTGCCTACCGCGATTCCTTCGCCAGCCGCGGCCTCAAGCTCGATGCCAGGCTCAAACCCGAGCTCTGCACCCTGGGTGAGGACGAACTGCTGGAGACCGTCTTCGAAAATCTCATCGACAACGCCTTGGAAGTCTCGCCGCGTGGTTCGACGATCATCGTCGAACTGCGTGCCATCGGCGACCGCGCCGAGGTGACCCTGCTCGATCAAGGCCCCGGCGTGCCGCCGGCGGAACTGGAACGCATTTTCGAACGCTACGTGTCGTCCCGCGCCGCCGGCGCGTCTTCCGTCAATGGGTCCGCCGTCAACGGGTCCGCCGCCCGTGGGTCCGCCACCAACGGGTCCGCCGCAAGCCACGCCGAGCCGATCGGGCCGCACATGGGCATCGGCCTGTGGATCGTGCGCCGCAACGTCCAGGCCATCGGCGGCGCGGTGCGCGCCGAGAACCGCCCCGATGGCGGCCTCGCCGTGGTCGTGCGCCTGCCGCTCGCGGCGTGAACACCCTCTTCCGCCCGCCGTGGCAGGCGTCCGACACCGCTTAACAACATCAGACCATTCGCCACAGAGACTTGGAGACATGAGTCAGCGCGTATTTGCTGTCTCGAACCATGCTCATCAAACAGCTCTTGGTCGGATGTTCTGATTGAGTCGGAACATGTTGGCCGGGTCGTATTTGGACTTGATCTCGACCAATCGCTCGAAGTTGGCATCGCCATAGGACGCGCGCATCATCGCTTCCGTGTCTTCGCCATCGCCGACGAAGTTGAGGTAGATGCTGCCATTTCGACCCTGCCGCATTTCCTCCCAGAAATCGCGCGTCCAGGCAATGGTGCGTTCGCCCTCGTCCGGGTCGGTCCAGGCGCTATCGATGCTGAGCAAGAAGGGGGCGTTGCGCCCGCCCAAAGCCGTGGCATCCGCTGGCACCCGGCTCCCCGCGCCGCCCATGAGTCGGATCGGCATGAGGGTCCAAGAGGTTGGCCGGTTGAGACCGCGCGCCACGATGCTGTCGATAGCGGCATCGTCCAGCACATCGAGGTAGAGCGATTTCCAATAGTTGAAGCGTTCGCATTTGGTCTTGAAGAAGGGGTCAAAAGCCTGCTGCGCCGCGATGTAAGGGATCGGTCCGCTGAGATCGAGGAGGGGTTCGCCCAATTCTCGCAGGGGCTGAATGAAACGCTGGCCCTCTTCCAGCGGCCCGCAATGCAACCCCGCGGGCACGATGATCTGGCGGCCATGCAGCTCGCTGGGAAAGGCTTCGTGCGGCGGAACGCTCCAAAAGGCGATCTGCGAAGTGAACTCGTCCGGCGCCTCTGCCAGGTAGTCACGCCATCCGCGAAACACCGCGGCGGCGTCTTCCATCGGATAGAAGGTTGCGCAAAATGTGACGTCCGGTCCCACCGGATGAGCCTCGAACTCGAAAGAGGTCACCACACCGAAGTTGCCACCCCCGCCCCGCAGACCCCAAAAAAGGTCGATGTTCTGCTCCTCGCTGGCGGTCAGATAACGGCCATCGGCCGTCACCAGGTCGACAGAGACCAGGTTGTCGCAGGCAAAGCCGTGCTTGCGGGTAAGCCAGCTATGACCGCCACAGAGCGTAAGACCGCCAATCCCGGTCTGCGACACGATACCGAGGGGCACGGCCAGGCCGAAAGCCTGGGTCTCGTGGTCGACATCGCCGATCGTCGCCCCACCTCCTGCGCGAACCCGCCGCGCCGCCACGTCCACCCTGACATGGTTCATGGCGCCGAGGTCAATCACGATGCCATCGTCACAGACCGCATTGCCGGCAACATTGTGGCCGCCGCCGCGCACAGCCACGACGAGGTTCTTTGCCCGCGCCAACTTGACCGCTTCGATGACATCGGCGACACCACGGCAACGCGCGATGACGGCCGGACGCTTGTCGATCCCCTTATTCCAGACGAGGCGCGCGTCGTCGTAGTCGTGGTCGCCCGGACGAATGCAAGAACCGCGAAGCGTGGTTGAAAAATCCGCAATAGCCTGTTGATCAGATGCCGTATCGGCGACCTGAGCTTCGGACATCTTCGCCTCCTTTGTCTTCTGTCTGATTGGACCTTCCAGCCAATCCGCGATCCTCCGATGCGCCGGTCACCTTATCAAGTCCTGCGAATGAACCGGATCGAGATTCAAAATCTGTACTAGTGGGCGTGTGGGAGAGGCGCTACCCTGGCTGCTATTGTGAAGAGCTATGGCCAATACTGCCCCGTCGCCCGCGCTGCCGAGATCCTGTCGCAGCGCTGGACGTTCTTGTTGCTGCGAGACCTGCTGGGCGGCATCCGGCGCTTCAACCAGCTTCGCAAAGGCGTCCCCTTGATGTCCCCGTCTTTGTTGTCGAAACGCTTGAAGGAGCTTGAGAAGGCCGGGCTTCTGGTGCGCCGTCCCATGGCCAACGGCAGCGCCATGGAGTACGTCCCAACAGCGGCCGCCATCGAATTACGCCCGATGATCTATTTACTGGGCGCCTGGGGTCAACGTTGGCTCAGGAATTGCCTGGGCGACGACGAACTCGATGTTAGCTTGCTAATGTGGGACGTCAGCCTGCGGGTCGATCCGGCACGGTTCGGAGCCGGTCAGACGGTCATAAAGTTCGAGTATAGTGACCGGCCGCGCCTGAAAAAGAGCGATTGGTGGATGGACGAATGGTGGCTGGTCTTGACCAACGGGGAGAGCGACCTCTGTATCCAAGACCCGGGCTTCGAAATCGATCTTTTCGTCATCTCCGACCTGAGGACCATGACCGAGGTTTGGCTCGGCTACACGCCGGTCAGCGAAGCGCTCAAATCCGGCGTCATTGATCTGCATGGTTCGCGACCGCTGGCCGAGACTTTCGAACGCTGGTGGCCACTCTCTTTTCAGACTCAGTTCGAAGCCCCACCAGAACCCCTAGATCTGCAGCAAATATTCAGCGCAAGCAGATTAAGGTGACAGTGCACTATCACCGAACGCGAAATGCGGTCCCCGGTCAGCGCAAAATACATGCAATGTCACCGTAATTTGTATCATCGTAATTTGGCCGCTTCGATGTCGCGAACCAGCTGCGGGTAATACCAGACCAACGTCACCGCCCGCGCCGCCATGAACAGCAGAAGCGCCAGCCACAGGCCATGATTGCCGTAAGCCGGCGGCAGGATCTGGCAGCTCGCAACGAAGAAGATCAGTGATAGCAGCATGGCGTTGCGCATGGCGGCCGTGCGCGTGGCGCCGATGAAGATGCCGTCGAGCTGGAAGCTCCAGACCGAGACCAGCGGCATGGCGACCATCCACGGCAGGTATGCGGCCGCCGCGGCGCGGGCCGCCTCGATGTCGGTGAAGAGTTCGACGATAGGATCACCGGCAAACAGCAGGATGACGGTCATGCCGAGGGCGGTGATCAGCGCCCAGCGGGTTGTGGCGCGCACGGCTTGGCGAAAGCTGTCGCGATGGTCGGCGCCGACGGCGGCACCGGCGAGAATCTCCGCGGCATGCGCGAAGCCGTCCAGGCCGTAGGCGACAAAGTAGAAGAGTTGCAGCAGTATCGCGTTGCCGGCCAGGGCGAGGTCGCCAAGTCGCGCGCTCAGCGACGTGAAATAGCCAAAAGCGATCAGCAGGCAAAGGGTGCGCAGGAAGATATCGAAGTTGACCCGAACCAACGCCGACCAGGGCGCGGCGCGGCGCAGGCGCGGCCAGTCCCACAAGACGCCGCCACCGCCGAGTATCCGCCACACCAAGCCCAGTCCGAGCAGGGCCGCGGCGATTTCCGAAAGCGCCGTCGCCAGGGCAACGCCTTCGATGCCCCACTCCAGGCCGAGCACGAAGTAGAGGTCGAGCGCGATGTTGAGACCGTTCATGATGACTTGCAGCAGCAGGGCGCTGTGCGCCCGCTGGGTGCCGAGCAGCCATCCCAGGATCGCATAGTTGACCAGCGCCGCCGGCGCGCTCCAGATGCGGATCGCCGTGTAGTCCGCGGCCAGGCCTTCGACCTCGGAACTGCCATCGAGGGCCCATAGGGCGACGGCGGTGATGGGAACCTGCAAGGCGATGACGGCCAGCCCGAAGGCACCGGCGAGGATCATCGGGCGCGCCAGCGCGGCGCGCAGTTCGGCCGCGTCGCCGGCGCCAAAGGCCTGGGCGGTGAAGCCGGTCGTGGCCATGCGCAAAAAGCCGAAACCCCAATAGATGAAATTGAAGATGATGGCCCCAAGGGCAACGGCGCCAATGAAGACGGGATCGGGCAGGTGGCCCATGACGGCGGTGTCGACGGCGCCGAGCAACGGGGTCGAAAGGTTGGCGATGATGATCGGCCCGGCCAGGCGCCAGGTGCGCGCGTTCCACTCCCGACTCTCGCTTGGCAGGGCGGCTTGGGGCGTTTTGGAGGGGCTTGTCATGGGATGGGGCAGGGGCGTGTCATGGGACCGGTATGTCATCGCCGTATGCCGCCTGCAAGGCCGGCCGGCGAAGGCGCGCGCCCGCGCGGGACTTGCCAGGCAGTGCTCTCTTGCGTTATCGGAAGTTGCCGGTGCGGGCCAAAGGCGGCACGGCGGGGTGCTAAAATCCCGGCGACCGGGGGCAATGGGTAAACTTTGGGCGAGTTCGCGTGTTTTGACGCGCTTCTCCCGCCTGTGCAAACTAAGCAATAAAACCAACGACAGCGAGTGGGCTAAGGGCATGGCGATCGAACACCCCTATCTTCTGTTCCTCGGTGACGCCAAGGATCAATTGGCGGCCAAGACCGCGCAGGGCATTGCCCATTGGCGCCCGGACTGGTGCGTCGGCCAGCTGCGCCTGGAGGGCTGCAAGGCCGACCTGGGGCTGCGCGACATGACCCTCGACGAGGCCGCCGAAGCCGGCGCCAGGACCCTGGTGGTTGGCGTCGCCAACCGAGGCGGGGTGATCTCCGACGACTGGATCACGGTGCTGGAGGCGGCGATGATCCTTGGCATGGATCTGGCGGCCGGGCTGCACAACCGCCTCGCCGACGTGCCGGTGCTCAAGGCGGCGGCCGAGCATCATGGCCGGCGACTGTTCGACGTGCGCCACCCGAGCGACAGCTTCGCCGTTGCCAACGGCCGCAAGCGCAGCGGCAAGCGCCTCCTGGCGGTTGGCACAGACTGTTCAGTCGGCAAGATGTACACGACGCTGGCCATAGAAAAGGAAATGCAGGCGCGCGGCATGAAGGCCGACTTCCGCGCCACCGGACAGACCGGGATCCTCATTTGCGGCGACGGCGTCTCCATCGACGCCGTGGTCGCCGACTTCATCTCCGGCGCTGTCGAGAGCCTGACGCCGGAGACGGACTCCGACCACTGGGATATCATCGAGGGACAGGGCTCGCTGTTTCATGCCTCGTACGCCGGCGTATCCCTGGGCCTCCTTCACGGCGCCCAGGCCGATGCCCTGGTGCTCTGCCACGAACCCAGCCGCACCCACATGCGGGGCCTGCCGGAATACAGTCTGCCCGCTTTGAAGGACTGCATGGATGCCAATCTGGCGGCGGCGCGCCTGGTCAACCCGGCCGTGCGTTTTGTCGGAGTCGCGGTCAACACCGCCGCCCTCGACGAGGCCGAAGCCGCGGCCTACCTGGCCGGCGTCGAAGAGGAGGTCGGCCTGCCTTGCGTCGATCCCTTCCGCCACGGCGTCGCCGCCATCGTCGACCGCCTGGACGAGGTCTGATGTTCCAGGTGCTGACGCCCCAAGATTTGATGCCCCAAGCTTTGACGCCCCAAGATTTGGCGCACGAGCGCCGGGCGTGATCGAACTCAACGTCAAGCGCGAGACATGGCCGTTGCGCCAGGTCTTCACGATTTCCCGCGGCAGCCGCAGCGCGGCCGAGGTC
>JAJFGM010000091.1 GCA_021776145.1 Kiloniellaceae bacterium
TGGGCGGTGAAACCCTGGATCGACCCGTCGGTCATCAGCTTGACGGCGCCGAGGCGGAGTTTCTCGCTGCTGCGCTTGGCGAGCGCCAGGCTACGTTCGGCGATTTCCGCGGCCGGCGCGATTAGGGCGTTAAGCGCCGGCACCAGCCGCGCCGGAAAATCCGCCGCGGCGGTGATGTCCAGCAGCCGAGCGACGCTTTGCTCGTCGAGTTCGCTGAACAGGTCGGTCACCGTCGTCACGCCGCAGCGACGCGCCACTTCGCCATAGGCGCGAATACCGTCCGCGTCGCCGGACAGGGCGGCGAAATCGACGCCAAGGCGCCGCAGCACAGGGAACATGGCGGCCATTTCCTGCAATTCGCCGTTCGGTTGGCCGGCGTCATCGAGGGCGACGCCGATGACGTTGGTTCCCGGCCCGTATTCCGCCAGCGCCAAGGCCGCCGAGTTCGCCGTCAGGAGGTGAAAGTTGGAATGCAGCACCGCGATGGGGCGGCTGTCCGAGACCTGATCGAGATGATGCCGGTCGAGCCTGCGCGTGCTCAAAAAGATCGGATCGAAACCCCAGGCGATCAGCGGCGTTTGCGGGTCCGTCAAGGCCGCTTCGGCCTGTTTCATGCGGTCGAGAACTGTTTCGATCGTGGTCAGGCCCTGCCAGGCCGTGCCGTCGGGCGCGCCGCGGTCCTGAAAACCGACATAGAGATAACGCCAGATGCTGCCGGCCATTATGTGCGCATGGCCTTCGACGAAGCCGGGCAGGATCACCTTGTCGGCATAGCGCTCGTCCAGGCGCTGCTCGCCCCAATCGGCGATGTCGTCCTTGCCGCCAACGGCCAGGATGCGGCCGTCGCGAACCGCGACGTGCGTGGCATCCGGGCGGTTCGGGTCCATGGTGATGATCTTGCGGGCGACAAAGGTTCTTAGGGCGCTCACTATTTCCTACCTTTTTTCAAGGGTTTTCCCGCTTTTTCGCTGCTGTTCAACAGGCTTTAGCAGAGTGTTGGTCGCTGAGCGATGCGTCAAGGCCGGACAATCGCCATTGACTCCCCCGGTCGTTCCTACACTAAGTTCAGGGTCGAGGGGCGTTGACCCGGTTGAAGTCGATCAACCAAATCGCGCGGGCATAAAAAACCGCGCCCATAACTAGGGAGACAACAGGATGCTGAACATCACCAAACGTCAGTTCCTTGCCGCGGTGGCGCTGTGTGTGCCGCTGGCGTTCGGCACGGGAACGGCGGCGCAGGCCGAAACGGTTCTGCGGGTTATTCCACATGCGGATCTGAAGAATCTCGATCCGATTTGGACCACGGCCTACATCTCGCGGAATCACGGTTATCTGATTTACGACACCTTGTTCGCGCTCGATGAAGAACTCAAAGTTCAGCCGCAAATGGTTGATACCTGGAATGTTTCGGACGACGACCTCGTCTGGACCTTCAAGCTGCGCGCCGGTCTGAAGTGGCATGATGGCGCGCCAGTGACCGCCGAGGATTGCATCGCCTCGCTGAAGCGTTGGGGCGTACGTGACGGCATGGGGCAAGCGCTCTTTGCTGTTGTCGACAGTCTCACGGCGTCGGATGCCCAGACCATCGTCATGAAACTCAAGGAGCCCTACGGCCTGGTGCTGGACTCGATCGGCAAGATCTCGTCGAACGTGCCCTTCATGATGCCCAAGCGCATGGCCGATACCGACCCCTTCAAGCAGATCGAGGAGAATATCGGTTCTGGTCCCTTCATGTTCAAAACCGATGAATGGGTGCCAGGCTCCAAGGTGGTCTATGTCAAGAACCCGGACTACATCCCGCGTTCCGAGCCGCCTTCGGCGGCGGCTGGTGGCAAGATCGCCAAGGTCGATCGCGTCGAATGGACCTATTTTCCCGATCAGACGACAGCTATGAACGCTCTGATCAACGGCGAAGTCGACTATTTCGAGTCGCCGACCAACGACCTGATGCAAATTCTCGAAACCCAGGAAGGCATCGTCGTTGAAATCAACGACCCCCTTGGCAACATCGGTTTTGCCCGCTTCAACCATTTGCTGCCGCCCTTTGACAACGCCGAGGTGCGGCGCGCGGCGATCATGGCCATGAAGCAGGAAGACTACATGGCTGGGGCCGTCGGCGATCAGAAGTTCTGGAAAACCTGCTACAGCGTCTTCCCCTGTGGTACGCCGATGGAAAATATGGATGGCAGCGACGTCATCAAGACCGGTGACGTGGCCGCGGCAAAGGCGGCCTTGGCAGCGGCCGGCTACGACGGCACTCCGGTCGTCCTCATGCAGCCGACCGACATTCCGCTCCTTTCGGCCTTCAGCCTGATCACCGCCGAGAAGTTGCGCGATATCGGCATGACGGTCGAGGTGCAGGCCATGGACTGGTCGACGCTGACGTCGCGGCGCGCCAAGCGCGAGCCGGTTTCCGAAGGCGGCTGGAACATGTTCCACACGTGGTGGATTGGGGCCGATGTCATGAACCCCATGTCCATTGCCTTCTCCGGCAATCCGGACAAGGGCTGGTTCGGCTGGCCCTCCGACGCGGAGCTGGAGACGCAGCGGACGGCATTCGCCAAAGCTGCTACAGTCGAAGAACAGCAGGGAATTTCCGCGAAGGTGCAGGATCGGCTTTGGTCGATCGGTGCCTCCGGGCATCTCGGCCAGTTCTTCGTACCCGTCGCCTATCGGGATAACGTCAAGGGTCTAATCAAGTCGCCGGTCCAGTTTTTCTGGAATATTTCGGTCGAGTAGGCCCTGAACACCACTGGGGGATTTTGCACCGATCGGCCTTCTGGCCGGTCGGTGCAGCCACCTTCTTATGATCTCATATATTATCCGACGCATCCTCGCGACCATACCTGTCATGGGCGTGGTCGCCCTGTTTGTTTTCCTTATGTTGCGCCTATCGCCGGGCGACCCGGCGTCGGTCATCGCCGGCGATTATGCCACCACCGAGGATATCGCCCGCATCCGCGAGCAGCTCGGCCTCAACGAACCGATCTTCGTGCAATTCGTCACCTGGATTACCAGTTTAGTGCAAGGCGACCTCGGCATTTCGATCTTCACCAATTTGCCGGTGACGACCTTGATTGCCCAGCGCCTCGAGCCCACGATCATGCTGACCTTGACGACCATCATCTTCACGATTTTGGTCGCGGTGCCCTTGGGAACGATCGCGGCCTGGAAGTCGGGCAGTCTGATCGACCGTTTTGTCATGTTTTTTTCCGTTGCCGGCTTTTCAGTGCCGGCCTTCGTGCTCGGTTACGTTCTGATCTTCGTTGTATCGATCAATCTGCGCTGGTTGCCGGTGCAGGGGTACACCAGCATCAGCGAAGGGCTATGGCCTTTTCTGCGCCATATCATTCTGCCGACCCTGACGCTGTCCGGCATCTTTGTCGCTTTGATTTCCCGAATGACCCGCGCCTCGGTCCTCGAGGTGCTGCAAGAGGACTACGTGCGCACCGCCCGTGCCAAGGGCCAGAGCGAGTTCAAGGTGCTGCTGCGCCACGCGCTGCGCAACGCCGCCGTGCCGATCGTCACGGTCATTGGCCTGGGCATCGCCCTGCTCATCGGCGGCGTCGTGGTGACCGAAAGCGTCTTTAACATTCCGGGTCTGGGCCGCCTGGTTCTCGATGCCGTGCTCAAGCGCGACTATCCGATCATCCAGGGCCTGATTTTGCTTTTCAGTTTTGTGTATATCTTTGTCAATCTGCTGATCGACCTTTCCTACACGCTGTTCGATCCGAGGATCCGCTACTGATGGCGCAGGATCCAACTCTAATCGAACGCCAGGCCATTGAACTCGAGGCCGAGGGCCTGCCCGAAGCCGGCGCCGGACAAACCGGTCACAGCGAGCCGCGCCTCATCGCCTTGCTGCTGCGCCATCCCTCCATCGTCCTCGGCGGCAGCTTGTTGGTCGTCATGGTGCTGATCGCCATTTTCGGCCCGCTCTTGACGGGCGATCCGGTCAGGATCAATCCGCTCAATCGTTTGAAACCGTCGGGCGCGGCGGGTTGGTTTGGAACCGACTATCTGGGCCGAGACAACTTTGCCCGCGTCATCTTCGGCGCCCGCGTTTCGCTGGTTATCGGGCTGGCGGTTTCGGCCTTCGCTGTCGTGGTCGGCCTTTTGGGCGGGTTGGTTGCCGGCTACATACGAGTGCTCGACGCCATCATCATGCGGATCATGGACGGTTTGATGGCCATTCCAGGCATACTGCTGGCCATCGCCCTGATTTCCCTGTCCGGCGCCACCCTGGCGACCGTGATCGTTGCCATCATGATCCCCGAGGTGCCGCGCGTCGTGCGCCTGGTGCGGGCGGTGGTGCTGACCGTGCGCGAGGAACCCTATGTCGAGGCGGCCATCGCCTCGGGCACGAAACTGCCGCTGATCCTGCTGCGCCATATCCTGCCCAATACGATCGCGCCGCTGATCGTGCAGGCGACCTATATCTGCGGCTCGGCCATGCTGACGGAATCGATTCTCGGGTTCCTCGGTGCCGGTATCCCACCGGAAATCCCGAGTTGGGGTAATATCATGTCGGAGGGTCGTACCTATTTCCAACTGGCGCCGTGGATCATTTTCTATCCCGGCATCGCCCTGGCGCTGACGGTCCTGGCCGTCAACATCATGGGCGACGGCCTGCGCGACACGCTCGATCCGCGCATCGCGCGCAAGATGTAGCGCCATGGCGAATTCCGTAACGACAGCGGCCCCGGCCGACGACAGCGTGCTCGACGTGCGCGGGCTGACGGTGCGTCTGCCCCGCGGCGCCGACCGCGAGTTCGCCATAGAGGACGTCACGCTCAACGTCGGGCGCGGCGAGATTGTCTGCGTCGTTGGCGAGTCCGGTTCGGGTAAGTCGGTGACCGCGCACACGGTTATGGGACTGATCCCGCGGCGCGAACTGACGCCGGTCGCCGGTGAGATTTTCCTGCTTGGCGACTCCCTGCTCGACAAGCCGGAATCAGCGCTCAGACAGCTGCGCGGCGACCGCATGGCGATGATCTTCCAAGAGCCGATGACGGCGCTCAATCCGGTGATGAAGGTCGGCGACCAGATCGCCGAGATGCTCGAGATCCACACCTCGATGAGCGCGGACGAACGCAACCGCCGGGTTCTCGATGTCATGCGCGACGTCAAGTTGCCGGACCCCGACGAGATGCTGCACACCTACCCGCATCAACTGTCCGGCGGTCAGCGTCAGCGCATCATGATTGCCATGGCCCTGGCCCTGGAGCCGGCGCTGATTATCGCCGACGAGCCGACGACGGCGCTCGACGTGACGACGCAGGCGCAGATCCTCGAACTCATAAAGGACATCCAGGCACGCCACGGCACGGGCGTTCTGTTCATCACCCACGACTTCGGCGTGGTCGCCGAAATCGCCGACCGTGTGGTCGTCATGCAGTACGGTCGTGTCGTCGAGCAGGGCGTGGCGAAGGAAGTCCTGTCCCGACCGACACACCCCTATACCAAAATGCTCATGGCTTCGGTGCCGAGCCTGGTGCCGCCGGAGCGCGCGCCACGCGGCCACGGCGAGCCGGCGTTGGCGACCCACAATCTTTTCAAGACCTATGTGTCGCGTGGCGTGTTCGGGCGTAACCGTACGGTCGATGCTGCCAAGCAGGTCGAACTGGTGGTCCACCGCGGCGAAACCCTGGGCGTGGTCGGGGAATCCGGATCCGGGAAGTCGACCGTGGCGCGCTGTATCGTCCGCCTGGTCGATCCGACCGAAGGTCAGATCCTCATTGCCGGCAAGGATATTGCCGGCCTTGGCGAGGGCGCGTTGCGGCCGTACCGCCGCGATGTGCAGATCGTATTTCAGGATCCCTATCGTTCGCTCAACCCGCGCCGCACGGTGGGCCAGTCGATCGTCGAGGGCCCGATGAATTTCGGCCTGTCGAAGGACGAGGCGCTGGCGCGGGCGCGCGAACTCATGCGT
>JAJFGM010000092.1 GCA_021776145.1 Kiloniellaceae bacterium
CGCTGACTGGATTGATCGACCTGCCCAGGGCGAGCAACAGCATCGATCCGGAAGAAGTCGAAGCCCTGGCCGAGAAGTGCGGGCTGGCCTGACACGATCGTTTGGTAGGTAGTGACAAGCTTGCCATCGACGGCACAGGCCGGGGATACTCGACCCCATACCGGTTACCCCTTGTGCCGGTGATTTGCGATGGGGCGAAACTGGCATGATTTCAAGAGCTGCGCGCCGCGAGCCCGGCGCTTTCGGCGGCGGTGAATTCGAACGGCGGATCGAGAACGCGCGTCGAGAGATGACCCGCGCCAAGCTGGACGCGCTGCTCGTTACCGCGGAAGCCAACATCGAATACCTCTCGGGCTTCACCACCCAATTCGCCTGGAATACGCCGACGCGGCCCTGGTACTTCCTCGTGCCGCGCCGCGGCGAGGCCATCGGTATCATACCCGAGATCGGCATCAGCAACTGGCTGGCGACCTCGTGGTGCAAGGCCCTGCGTTCCTGGCCCTCGCCACGGCCGCAAGACGAAGGCCTGGACCTCCTGACCCAGGCTATCGGCGAAGTGGCGCGCCGCTATGGCCGCATCGGCGTCGAGCTGGGCGCGGAATCGCGTCTCGGCATGCCGGTCGCCGACCTGCTGCGTCTGCGCGACCTGGTGCGGCCCTTCGAGCTGGTCGATGGTTTCGGCGTCACCCGCGCCCTGCGCCTGGTCAAATCGCCGGCCGAGATCCGCCGCATCCGCCATATCTGCCAGATCGCCGGCGACAGCTTCGACGCCCTGCCCGGCACGCTGACGGTCGGCGACAGCGAAAAGGACATCGTGCGGCGTTTTCAAGCCGACCTCTTGTTGCGCGGCGCCGACAAGACACCCTACGCCGCCATCGGCACCGGTCCCGGCGGATACGACAGCATTATCATGGGGCCCAGCGACCGTCGCCTCGCCAAGGGCGACATCCTGATCATCGATACAGGCGCGCGCTGTGGCGGCTACTTCTGCGACTTCGATCGCAACATCGCCATCGGTCCGCCAAGCGACGACGCGCGGCGCGTTCATGCCGCGCTCTACCGCGCAACCTCCGCCGGCATCAAGGCGGCCCGCCCCGGCGCCACGGCGGCGAAAGTCTTTAAGGCGCAGGCCGAAGTCCTGTCCGCGGCCGGCTTCGATGCCGGCAATGTCGGACGCATGGGCCACGGCCTCGGCAAGGTCCTCACCGAACCGCCCTCGATCAAGGGCGACGATCGCACCAAGCTGGTCCCCGGCATGGTGCTGACCATCGAACCCAGCGCCAGTTATGGCCGCGGCCGTATCATGGCGCACGAGGAAAACATCGTCGTCACCGAGACCGGCAGCCGTCTCTTGACGCGCCGGGCACAACGCGAAATGCCGGTGGTGGCGATCTAGATGTGAGCCACCATGGAGAATTCGATACAACGCCGGACCCTGATTCCGGGGTAACATCGTGACGCCGCGATTGGGGACGGACCATGCTGAAACTATGGGGGCGCATCAGCTCGTGCAACGTGCAAAAGGCACTGTGGGCGGTTGGCGAGGTCGGCCAGCCCTGTGAGCGCATCGACGCCGGCGGCGCCTTCGGCGGTCTCGACAGTCCGGATTTCCTCGCCATGAATCCCTTGGGCAGGGTGCCGGTTCTGGTCGACGGCGACACGGTCGTGCGTGAAAGCAACGCTATCGTGCGTTATCTCGCGGCGCGCTACGGCCAGGGCTCGCTGTGGGACGCGGATGCGCGGCGCCGGGCCGAAGCCGATGCCTGGATGGACTGGATGTTGGCCAGCCTCTACCGCGACTGGATCGACTTCTTTTGGGGCTTCGTCCGCTGCCCGCCGCAAGACCACGATCACGCGCGGCTTGCGCGACTTCTGGCCGGGCTCACCGCCAGCTACACCCGGCTGGACCGGCAGCTTGCCGAGCGCCCCTACCTCGCCGGCGATAACTTCTGCATGGCCGACATCCCCGCCGGCATGACGCTCTACCGCTACTACGAAATGGGCATCGAGCGTCCCGAGCTGCCGCACCTCGCGGCCTGGTACCGGCGGCTCCGCGAACGCCCGGCCTATCAACAGGCCGTCATGATCCCCTTTGACGACCTCAAGGGGCGGACTGACTTTTGAGCCTCGAGACCGCAGCCGTCATAGCCGCCACCTTCGTCCTCGCCGGCCTCGTCAAGGGCGTCGTCGGGCTCGGCCTGCCAACGGTGGCGCTGGCTCTGCTGACCGCCACAATCGGCCTCAAGGAGGCCATGGCGCTGATGCTCATGCCGTCCCTGATCACCAACATCTGGCAGGCCGCCGTCGGCGGCGCCCTGCGGGCCCTGCTGCGCCGCTTCTGGCCGCTCTTGCTGAGCATCTGCCTCGGCATCTGGCTGGGGGTCCGGGTTCTGGCCACGGCCAACACGGCGCACCTCTCGGCCATGTTGGGGCTATTGGTCTGTCTCTACGCCCTCTTCGGCCTGCTGGCGCCCTGCGTGCCGGCGCCGGGCCGGCGCGAGACCTGGCTGTCACCAATCGTTGGCACGGTGAACGGCGTGCTCACCGGGCTGACCGGAACCTTCGTCGTGCCTTCGGTGCCCTATCTGCAATCGCTCGGTCTCAAGCGCGACGAACTGATCCAGGCCATGGGCATCGTTTTTGCCGTGTCGACGACCGCCCTGGCACTGGCCTTGGCCGACAGGCGGCTGATCCCCGTCGAACTCGGCACCGCCTCGGCCATCGGCGTCGTTCCGGCCTTGGCCGGCATGTGGCTGGGTCAGAGCTTGCGCAAGCGCATCGCCGAGGCGCAGTTCCGCAAGGTCTTTTTCGGTGCCCTGCTGCTGCTCGGTCTCTACATCATCGTCAAGTCGCTGTTTCTTTTCTGACCGGAATCGCTTCATCTGTCTCGCAGCCAATGCAAGAGGCATGGCGATGCGGTTTCAGGTCACCGACTGCGGCGCCTCGGAGTGGTGCGAGGCGCTGGTCGAGATTGGCCACAAAGCCGACCTCTTCGTCACCGAAGCCTACTTCCGCGACACGAAGGTGCCGCTGCATCTGGATCTGAAATCGCTCGAAAAGGCGCTGCCGCGCAGCAAGCCCAAGTGCCTGATCCCGACCCACATGTCCGACGACATGTTGGCGCGGCGCGAGGCCCTATCCTACGTGACCGCCGAAGACGGGATGATCGTCGAGCTGTAGGTGCCGACGCTTCAGCAATAGATGCTTCAGGAATAGATGCTTCAGGAATAGATGAAGCTTCTGACCCGCGCCTCGGTCCGGGCCCGCGCCGCCGCGCGATCGCTCATCGACTCGCGCGCCCATTGGCGCTCCAAGTGGCGATCGCGGCCATGCGCCAGGATTGCCTCCGGCGACACCCTTAGGATTTCACAAAGAAAGCTCAAATAGCGGCATAAGAGATTGAAAAACCACATTTTAACATCCCTTCAAGAAAAATTTCCTGGGCGATATCTGAGGCAGTATAGCAGCTATTCGAGGGGTGTCGAAATGCGCCAACGCAGCCCTGCCATGCAATCTACGCTACTCGGTCTTCGTCACCCAACGCCCCGC
>JAJFGM010000093.1 GCA_021776145.1 Kiloniellaceae bacterium
CTGGCCATGGACATCGATAGCCACGATCCCTCCGTCCTCGGCTTTGCCGGCTGCGCGCTTTGCGATCTCGGCCGGCTCGATCGCGGCATCGGCGTTCTCGAACGCGCCATCGACGCCGACCCCAGCAACGCCCAGGCCTGGGTCGCCATGGGAACGGCGCTGCTGCGCCGCGGCAAGGCCCGCCCCGGCGTCGAGATGCTGCGTCACGGCATGCGCATCAGCCCGCTCGACAACCGCCTCGCCTTTTGGGGCACCAACCTGGCTTTTGCCCTCTTTCGCCTGCGCAACTTCGACGAGGCCGAAGACGTTGCCCGCCAGGCCTGTCGGCGCGACGACAAGAACTACATGGGTCAGGTCGTGCTGGCGATGATCCTGGCCGACCGTGGACGCCTGAAAGAGGCGCGGCGCGCGGCGGAGGAAGCCCGCAGATTACGTCCCGATCTTAGCGCGGCGAATGTGCGCACACTGATCGGGCGGCGCGGGGTGCAAATTCTCGCCAAGGCCGATTTGTTGACCTGACAAGGAAAAGGGATAGCGGAACAACTGCCATGACGACGCAAAAGCGCATTCGCGACGCCTATAATCGCCAGCGCAAGGTCTACGCGAAGCGTCCCGCCGCCGCGCGTGGCACCAGCCAGACAACAGTCCGCATGACCGCCGGCCTGGCGTGCGAAATCGAACAGGGCAATTGGCGTTTTACCTCAGACCAGTCGGAAAACATGGGCGGCGACAGCCTCGGACCGGATCCAGGCCTCTTCGGTCGCGCTGCCTTGGGCGCCTGCGCCGTGCAAGGCTATGCTATCTGGTTCGCCAAGCTTGGTTTACCGTTAGAGACGATCGAGGTCCGCGTCGAAAGCGATATCGATCAACGCGGCATTCTCGCCATCGACGACTCTCCAGCCGGCTATAGCGCCGTCCGGCTTGTGGTCACCATCGAAAGCGACGCCGAGGACGCCGCAATCGCGCACGCGCTGGATGAAGCCGACCGGCACAGTCCCTGGCTTTACAATTTCGAACGGGCACTGCCAGTAACGCGGGAGGTCACGATCACGCGCTCGCGGGCCTGAACGGCCGCGGGCGGGCGCGGCGGCCTAACGACCGCCGGCGCTCAGGGGATCGATGACCCGGCGGATTTCCGTCACCTTCGTCACCGTTATGCCGCTGAGCTTGCCGTGCTCGCGGATGGTTTCGGCGTCCTTGGCCAGATAGACGCAAAAGGTCTTGTCCTCGGCAACGAAGCTTTCGACCCACTGGATGTCGGGGGCGAGGTTTGCCAGGGCGGCATTGGAAGCACGCGCGGCGGCGCGCACCTCCTTGATCGAGGCCTTGCCGAAACCGGCGATATTCCGTTCGACAATAAAACGCTTCATGCGGTCTTCACTCCCGGCCAGGGCGGGAACTCCCGCTTCGGGCAGGCAGTATCGCGTTTAGGGCCGGGCTTGGCCAGTGCGGATCATGTTATGTCGGAACCACTTTGTGGTTCGAACAAAAGATGTGAATTCGCCCTAGTCCAGCGATGCCCTCGAATTTCCGCCACCCTGATCTCAGACCTCACGGCCCAGCAGGTTCTCGTCAAAGGGGTAGGTCGACAAAAGCTCGATCCCGTCCTCGCCGATATAGACCTGCTCTTCCAGTTTCACACCTTCGTTGCCGCCCTCCTCGCCGATGTAGCTTTCGACGCAGACCGTCATGCCCGCCTCGAGCACACCGTCGTCATTGTTCTCCAGCAGGGTGTCGAGGTGGGTCACCTTCGGCCACTCGTCGCAGAGCCCGACGCCGTGCAGCAGCGAGCCATAGCGGTTGGCGACACAGGAGTTGGGAATGTTCCAGGCCATCTCGGCGTATTCGCGGTAGCCGATGCCGGCCCTGAGGATCGAGATGTTGTGCTGGATCTGCTCCCAGGCCAGGCGATAGAGGCGGCGCTGCTCATCGCTCGGCCGGCCATTGCCGCAGTAGTGGGCGCGCGAGATGTCGGCGCAATAGCCGAAGGGACCGATCAGGTCGGTATCGTAGGAGACCAGTTCGCCGGCCCGGATGACGCGGTCGCTGCATTCCTGGAACCAGGGATTGGTGCGCCCGCCCGAGGCCAGAAGCCGCGTCTCGATCCACTCGCCGCCCATGGCGATATTGGTCTCGTGCAATTTGGCCCAGAGCTGGTTTTCCGTGATCCCCGGCACCAGCGCTTCCTGCATGCGCGCCATGCCGGCCTCGCAGACGGAAATGGCGGCGCCCATGCAGGCCAGTTCGTCGTCCGATTTGATCTCGCGGGCATATTCCAGCGGCTCCTGCCCCTCGACCACCTCGACCCCGAGTTCGGCCAGCGCCTTGACCCCGGTGACGTCGCAGTGATCGAAAGCGAGGCGACGGTTGCCGCCGCCGTGCGCGGTTACCAGGTCGGCGATTTCGGCGGCCCAGCGCTTGCACTTGTCGCGGTAGTTCGGACCGCCGCCGAAAAAGAACCAGCTGATCGCACTGCGCCGCTCGTCGATGGTCTCCAGACCTTCGGAGAGGTGCCGGCTGGCATAATAGTCGAACAAAACCACCGGCCCTTCCGTGGCGACGAAGCAGTATCGCGCGGCGTTGTGCAGGGTCCAGACCGCCATGTTGCGATTGCCGGTGGCGTAGCGGATGTTGATGGGATCGAACAGCAGGCAGCCGGCGACGTCGGCTTTCTTCAGCTGTTGGCGCACCCGGTCGAGGCGATAGGCGCGCAGGCGCCGCATATCCGGCTGCCCCCGCACGTCGTCGAGAGCGACACCCGGCGTCTTGCGGGCGCGGGCGATCGACGCCAGGGCGGATTCATCCTGCGGCATGCCTATTCTCCCTGAGCGAAGGCTCTTCGGCCCGGAACCGCTACGACCGAACTCGCGCTGGCCGAACCGGCGCCGGCCGAACCTGCTCCGGCGACACCGGTCATACCCAGGAAGTCTGCGGGAGAATACAAAGACGTTTCGTCGCGAATGCGACCGATTGTGTTCGCCTTCAGCCCAGGCGCAACGCACTCACCTCGAACGTGCGCCGCCCCGCCGCGCGCCGGCGAAATTCTTGGCGCTGGCGCCCAGGCCCGGGCTCTTGATCGAACCCGGTCCCGGATCGAACTGGCCGGGTCGGATTTTTTGCTCCGGGCGCCCTTCATTGGTTTCGTGCTTGACGCCTTTGCGGGCCGCCTTCGCCTTTGCCCGCTCGCGTGCCTTGGCCTTTGTCATATCTTGTTCGCCTTTCAGGTTCTCTTTTGGGCGCCGAGGATGGTTTCCCATTGGGCCGCGCGCCACGAAAACATCAGACGCCGACGGGATCCTTCGCCACAACCTTCTTGCGCCGCTTGGCGGCCGGTTTCTTGGCTGCCTTTTCCTTGGCCGCCGCCAGTTCCGCCGCTTCGCGATCGGCCGCTTCCTTGGCGAGGCGCAAGGCCCGCAACCGCGCCGTCTTTTCCTGCTCGGCCTTCTGACGTGTTTCGTATTCGGTCATGGCCGTTTGCTTGTCTTGCTTCTTGAAAAGCGCTTCGGCCGCTTTCGACGACTTTCTGCTCATTGCGTCTACCTTTCACGACACTGCTGTCGTCAGTCACGCTGTTGCCGGGACGTCTTCCGCGCGGGCCAGATGCCGCGTCCCAGTGGGTGCGAGGGATTTTCCTGATCGCCAGTCACGTTCAGGATTCCACAACGCAGAGAAAATGCGGAAGCAGCCGAGATCACGGCCATGTTTATAGTATGGCCTATTTGGTCAATAATTTCAAGGGCAAACAACCCAGCCGCCCAGCCTGTAAGGGTGGCCGACCGCGAAACGGCCCCTGGCGAATTCCGGCCTCGAAGCCGGTTCCCGCAGCGCCGCTTCAAGTCATAGGCGCGAAAGAAAAATCGCCGCTCGCTTTCCCGCGCCAGGGGCAAACCCCTGCGCTCGTTTGTAAATCATGGTTAATGCAGCGCCAGGGATTTCCGCGCGGAGAGCGCTATTTGGCATCGTGGAAAATTACGCCGAGACAGAAGCGCCGACCCCGCCGCAGCCGGCTGACGCCGTGCCGCATGGTCAGGCGGTAGAAGCCACGCGCACCTTGTGCCGGTCGATGGTTAACGGCGAAAATCACGGCCTCGCCGAGGCCAAGCGGCACGACCTCGGCACGCGACTGGCTGCGCGGTTTCTGTTCGGTGAGGATGAACTCACCACCCTCGAAGTCGCTGCCCGGACGGTTCAAGAGGATCGCCATTTGCAGTGGGAAATGCAGATCGCCGTAAAGGTCCTGGTGCAAGCGGTTGTAGTCGCCGGGGCCGTACTTCAAAAGCAGTGGTGTCGGCCGTTTCTGGCCAGCGGCATGGCACCGCGCCAGATAGCTGTCCAGGCTGTCGGGATAGACGGTCTCCTGACCCAGAACCCGCGCCCAGCGGTTGGCGATCGGGGCGAGATGGGGATAGGCGCCCTGGCGCAGCGCCGCGACGGCCGGCGGCAGCGGCGCGGCGAAATACTGGTACTCGCCCTCGCCAAAGCCATAACGCTGCATGTCGATGCGGCTGCGGAAGGTCTCGGGCCGGTCGTAGAGTTCGCTCAAGGCCGCACAGTCCGCCGCCGCGAGCAACGGTCCGGTCACGGCAAACCCACGCGCATCGAGCGAGTCTGCCATCTCCGGCCAGGGCAAGGCGGCGATGCGCGTGGCGAGATCCCCGGCCGTGTCCGCCGCCACGGCGGCGCTCTGCGCGTTCACAGCGCCTCCGCGACGTGGAAGGCGGCAACATTACCGCGCTTGGCTGTGCGGGTCTGGCAGCCGCAGACTCCGGCGGTCTTGAGGCCAAGAATGAAGCTGCCACTGGCGGCGCGCCTTTCCACGGCCCACCAGTGGGCGTCGTCGATCTTCCCGATCGGGCTCTCGGTTGTTTGCTGCATGGCATTCCCTTTCATCGTTTTGCGCTTTCGCATCCCCTCGAACCGGTGCCGGTTCGACCCGCGCGATCTCGTTAAAGAAGAACGAGCCGCCCCAAGGAACGGAGAGGACAGCGATCAGGCCCACTCAAAGGGGCTCATGGCCC
>JAJFGM010000094.1 GCA_021776145.1 Kiloniellaceae bacterium
CCCTTTGCTTCGCGCGCCGGCGCCGAGGCGCTCTGCGCCGATTTGCGCCGCGTTGAGACCCGCGCCTTCTGCAGCATTCAGGACCCCTGAGCCAACACCGGATGCCTACGCGCCGGGAAAGTCCGGTGCGAAGCGAGATAGTGAAAACAATGGCGCGTACACCTTTCATAAAAAAGCAACTCCTTGCCGGCCATGGCATAGGTGGGTGCTGGGTCAATCTCTTCAGCCCCCTGGCGACCGAGATCCTCAGCGCCGCCGGCTACGATTGTCTTTTGCTTGACCTCGAACATGGTCCCGGTAGCGTCATGGACGCCATCGCAATGATGCAGGCCATGGGCGGCAGTGACTGTGCACCCATCGTGCGAATTCCTGAAAACAGCCAGGTCTGGATAAAGCGAATTCTCGATGCCGGAGTTGCCGGCATCATGGTTCCGGCGGTCAACAACGCCACGGAAGCCGCTGCCGTCGTCTCTGGTTGCCGTTATGCGCCGCGTGGCACCCGCGGCATGGCAGCTGGGATCGTGCGTGCGTCGGGTTACGGCGCCGATGTCGAAAGTTATCTCGCCAACAGCGGCAGCGACCTCCTGGTCATCTGTCAGGTCGAGACTGCAACCGCCGTGACCGAGGTCGCTGAAATCGCCGCGACCGATGGGGTCGATATGCTCTTCGTCGGTCCCTACGACCTTTCGGCCGGGCTCGGCTACCTCGGCCAGCCGGACCATCCCGACGTTGCCATGGCTGTCCGCCGGATCGAGGAGGCCGCCAAGGCGGCGGGCAAACTCCTGGGTTCCATCCCGACGCCGCGACGTTCGGCAGAAGATCTCTATCGCGCCGGTTACAATTTTGTCCTAGCGGACTCGGATATCGGGTTATTGCGGCAATCGGGTGAACTTGCGGCCTTAAGTTTGCGGAATGCCGCGCGGCAAAAACAGGACTGAGCGGCATGCCGGCTTCGGCCAGTGAACTAGCTCTTCTAACCAACTCGCAGATGTACGAGGCGGACCGCCTGGCGATCATCGCCGGTTGCAGCGGCGTCGACTTGATGGCCCGGGCCGGCCGTGCCACGGCGGAGGCGCTGATGGCACGCTTCGCTCAAACTCCGGTTCTGGTGCTCTGCGGCCCCGGCAACAATGGCGGAGATGGGTTCGTCGCGGCGCGATGGCTGCGCGACGCCGGTTGGTCGGCCGAAGTTGCCTTGCTTGGGACAATCGCCGGCCTGGCAGGCGATGCGGCGCACCATGCCGGACTTTGGGCCGGAGAGCTCCACCAGCTTGGGCCGCGACTCCTAGAGGCGCCACGGGAAAATCCTTTCGGCTTGATTGTAGATGCTCTTTTCGGCGCCGGCTTGTCGCGTGCATTGGAAGGACCGGCGCGCGAGACGATAGTCGCCGTCAGGGCGAGTGGGCTGCCGGTCATCGCCGTCGATGTGCCAAGCGGGATCTCGGGCGACAGCGGCGCCCAGTTCGGTGAGGTCGTGGCGCCGTCGGCGCTGACCGTCACCTTCTTTCGCAAGAAGCCGGGTCATCTCTTGCTGCCCGGTAGGGCTCTCTGCGGAGAGACCGTCGTCGCCGATATTGGTACGCCCGACGGGGTACTCCAGGCGATCGGTTCGTCGCTTTATGAAAATGGCCCAGCGCTGTGGCTGGCAAACTTTCCTCGCCGTCGCGCCGCTAGCCACAAGTACGACTTCGGCAAAGCCTTGATCTCCGCCGGGCCGTTTCTGACCGGTGCCGCCCAACTGGCGGCGCATGCGGCGCTGCGAGTTGGCGCCGGGCTTGTAACCGTGGCCTGTACGCCCGAAACCCAGATGATTTTCGCGACCACCTTACCATCGGTCATGCCGGCTCCACTGTCCGACGAGGCCGCACTCGACGAGCTTCTGAGCGACGTCAGGACGAACGCCGTTCTGATCGGTCCCGGAAGCGGTCTGACGTCTACGACGCGGGCACGGTGCTTGGCGAGCTTGCGCGCCGGCAAGGCGGTTGTAGTGGACGCCGACGCGCTCTCGATATTCGCAGGTGCCCCCGAAGAGCTGCTGAACGCTGTTACGGCGACAAGTGTCCTGACCCCGCACGAGGGCGAGTTCAAGCGCCTGTTCCCGGATCTTTTGGGCGACAAGTTGGATAGGGCGAGGAAAGCCGCTGCCCGCTGTGGCTGCGTCATCCTGCTCAAGGGCGCCGACACCGTGATTGCTGCTCCCGACGGCCGCGCCCTCATCAACGGCAACGCACCGGAGGAACTCGCAACAGCCGGTTCTGGCGACGTCCTCAGTGGCTTGATCGTCGGCTTGCTGGCCCAAGGCATGCCGGCATTTGATGCCACCGCGGCGGCGGCGTGGCTACACGGCGAAACCGCGACCGCCCTGGGACCAGGATTGATATCCAGCGATCTTGCCCCGGCGCTGCCCAGGGTCCTGCAAAAGCTGATTGAAGTTATCTAATGAATAACAAACATTTGAGATAGTTTCTTCTAATTCATTAACACGCCCTTAAGGGCTGAACGTTATCGTTGTTCAAGTACCGTCGAGGTATGATCGGAGACTGTGTAAAGGGCGTCCTTTCGTCGTCCGCGTCGAATGAAAGGCTGCATCAGCATGTTGCGAGATCACTGGTTCAAACATGGCGACCAAAAAAGCGACGTCCGCGTCGGCGCTATTTTTCGCCACGCGATGTCTGGTAATGCCGTCGAAACCGCGAAAGTAGTCGAGGTTGGCCGCGATTCCTTGGGTATTCCCCACGTGACCTACGACCTGAAGGTCGAAAAGGGTCGCTTGGCGGCTTATGAGGAGCGCCGCACTCTGGGGCTCGAAAGCTTCAAGAGCCGCTTTGAAGAGACGGTTCGCGACTGACCCATCGCGCATCGCGCGCCACCCCAACCTGTCGCCTCGCAAGACAGGATCCCAGCCAAAGCTCGGGTGTCCCGGCACCTCCGGTCTTTCCGATGACCGGAGTTCAGCCGTTCTGCCGTTCGGACCCACCAAATCCGCGAGTTGTATGGGACATCAACGACCAATCCGGGCCAACTCGATCAGTGGCCCACCTTGTCGGCCATAAATCATAAAATTGTGTAGAATTTAAAATGCGTTAACTCCTATCGGCCTATCTTGAAGTATCGAAAAGGTATTTCGGTAATCTTGAGAGGCTGACGTGAGTATTTTCGAGCTGTATCAGAAGCGGCAAATCGATTTGTCCCGCTTCGTCATGGGCAAGGGTAAAAACCAGGACTTCTCCAGTGCCAAGGAACGTCGCAAGTTCTTTGTCAAACGCGATGGCGGTATCGAGTTCGTGCGTGACGGGGCGGTTTTCCGCCATGACGCTGGCGATGGAAGATTTGAAACGGCAACGGTCCTGTGCCTTTGCGATATCTTGAATATGGTGCATGTGAAATACATGCTTCGCATCGAGCGTCCGCAGCAGCTGGCGTTTGAGGATGGTCCGCGAGTGATCAACCTGCGAAGCTTCATTGAGCATTTTTCCGAACGCCTGTCGGCCGACAGCATCAACTGACCGCGGCAGTCGTTCGCGGTGGTGCCTGGAAGGCGGTCAGTGCCTGCAAGTCACGCGGCGCGAAATAGGCGCTGGACATAGCCGCAAATTGGCGCAAAAAGCCGCCAGGCCGGGTCCTTGATCACGTTTCATGGGTCCGGAGCCGGGTCCGGTCGTCTGGTCGAATCGGGCTAGAACCAGTCCAATTCGATCATCAGCGCGAGATCTTTCTCGATCCAGGCCAAGGACTTCTTGCCGCGCCGCGGCAGCGGGTGCCCCTTTCCCTTGACGAAACGAATGATAACTTCAGAAATCTGCTGCTCGTCGAGGCAGACCTCTTCGCGCCCGTCGAGCAGGGAATTGATGAACTTTACCACACAGGTGATGTCCGGGCCGTGCGAGACGTCCAGGGAGAGAATGTTGTTGGGGTGGATCACCGTGCCTTTGGTTTCTTCGTAATAGGCTCCGACGGCGGCCTCGAACTCGTCGAGACTCAAGACAATGCTACGGAGTTCCCGTCCCATGTTGCAGTCAACACTCCCAAATAAATTCACAAGGTATCCCGCTTGCTTACCACAAGCCGGCAAGAAAGATGAACACGATATTCGCGCAACCTTCATTTTGCTGGAATATGGGCGAATATCCGGCCCATCCTACGCGTAAAAAGCGAACAGCCGTCGCACCAGTCGCCGACCGGGGCCGATCTTGGCGGTCACGTGGGGGAGTGTAGGCAGGCTTTCGCCTGCGGCGAGCGGACAAATTTAGGAGCCGGTGAAGCACGCCGACTCTGATCTCCAAACAATGATTCGTGGCTGGCGGGGGAATAACCACGGCGGAAAAGGACGCGGTGGCGACCCTTTCCGGGAAGGACCTAGTCGGTTTCTTCTTGCGGCATGCGTCGCATAAAGGCCCGCGATTTGCCGGACCCGTATGAGCAGCCGTGCGACGTAGCAAGAAATTCGCGTTCCTGCTGCTCGAACTGCAGGGCCCGAATCTCCCGCTCGAAGGTTTCGGCCAAACGACCCGTCCAGGAAAGAAGGACAGAAGTTGAGCGGGTGGAAAGCTTGGCTCCCGTTGCACCATTCGGCACACAGGGGGCCTCGACGAGTTTCAGATTGTTTTGCATCATTCTCATAGCATCCCGTCTTTTTATTTGCCGCCTCACAAAGTGTCGGCCAGGTCTAGCCTTTATATCGTCTCACACGTTAATGTTTTTTTAACAAAATAATCAATGCATAAGGGTTTTTATACAACGATTACTATAGATTATGTTAGACTTTATCTGTTAATTATTTTTAGAGCGAAACGTATTTGCCCCAAAATTGGCCCAGGTCTTTTGCTTGCAAACTATTTTACTGGGGGCGACGGGAATCAAAGCGGGCTGCAGGTCAGACCCACCCAAAAATCTACTCGATTGCTGGCGTCATTTCGCGGCCTGATCTGGTTAAGACCGCGTTAAGGCACGCGTGATATCCAGGGGTCTGAACCATCCATACGCTTACCATTCGTCGGGACACAGTACATATGACACTTGATGCCGCGCATGCCGAGGCCAATTCGGCAGGAATCACCGAAGTCGCCGATCTCGGTGAAATCGATTCAGCGATTGATGAAATTCAATCTGAACTGATCTGCCTGACCGACGAGATCGAGAAGGTGGCAGAGGTCGCCAGCGGTATTGAGGCCATTGCCAAACAGACAAATCTCCTGGCGTTGAACGCCACGATTGAAGCAGCTCGCGCCGGTGATGCCGGACGCGGTTTTAATGTGGTCGCCAACGAGGTCAAACAGCTGTCGAGTCAGACTTCCAATGCGACGACCGAAATCGGTGCCACTCTGACAACTCTCGCCGGCCAGACAGAACGCCTGTCTTTGCTTGGTAACCGAGCCAAAAAGGCGCTGGAAGCCGCCGTGCGTGAGATCAACCGCATAGCGAAAAGCACCCCTTCTGACGACCAGGCTTCGATTCCCTCGGTTGGCCCAGTGCTAGCGCCGCCGCCGTCAGCCACGGACGCCAACATCGACGACGCGCTTGGGGTCTCGCCGCTTGAGCGAGAGTTGGTGCAACAGAGTTTCCCCAAAGTCGAAGCGATGGGCGATGCCGCGGCGGAAATGTTCTACAATAAGCTTTTCGAACTCGATCCCGACCTGCAATCGCTCTTCAAGGGCGACATGCAAAAGCAGGGCCGCAAATTGCTTGCGATGCTCAAGAGCGTAGTCGACAGCCTCGACAACTTTGGCGAGATGATAACGACTGTCGGATCCTTGGGTGCGAGGCACGCGAGCTCTGGAGTCAAGGAGGAGGACTACGGTACCTTTGCCGAGGCTTTGCTCTGGACTCTCGAACAGGCATTGAAGGACGAATTCACATTTGAACTGCGAGGCGCTTGGATTGCGGTCTACATGCGAATGGCGGATAGCATGAAGGCAGGCGCCGCCGCCGCTTAGGCAGTGGGCCGACCAGAAATCCCCTTGATCCATGATCCAAGGTCAAACCGGGCCGCAGCAATCAAGCCGCAGCAATCAAGCCGCCGCAATCAAGCCGGAGTGTAGGCTTGAGCGATTGTAGCTTGGAAACTCGGCGGCTAATGGAGAGAGTTTGGTGATTTCGAGCCCGATCGCTGCCAGTAAGTTACGGCACGCACGGTCGGCCGCGGCTTTGCCGTTATACCTAAATAGGTGCCTTGTCGATAAAGAGGCTCAGTCCCCAAAGTGTGAAATAGAGGACGAGAATCATGCGCATCAGCATTACGAACTCGTTGGTTATCCAGATGCGGCCCGCAATCCCGGAAACGGCCGCCTTGCAGGTCAAAGTGTGCGCCCAAATAGCTTAATAACTGCTTGTTGTGCTCGCGGATCGTTTGAAAAGAATGGCTGAAATGCGGGATTTTTCGCTTACAAGAAGGTTAAACCAGACGCGAGGAAAATGAAGAGAAAGTTCGCGCGTCCAGGCACTAAATAAGAACAAAACCCATATAGAATCTGGTATATAAAATAAAAATCACCGCATTTTTATAATATTTCTCCTTCTATATTACTTCGTACTTGGAAGGTTAGCGTGAACCTGTGGCGTTTGTGTGCGCCAGGGGGCATTCCGCCTGTATTATTTTGCATTGCAGATATAATTCAGCCGCCCTTAACGCCTCGGCCCTTAGCGTCTCCCTACAGACCGCACCGGATCCGCTGCAGAAAAGTGAGCTGGAGTTAGGTGGTGTGTCCCGAACGATTGGGTGTTCCGCCATCTACTGGCCGGGTATCCGCGGGAAGAGCAATTTAGGCGACAGTGGATACGCACGATGAAAGTTCCTTTGAAGACGGGCCGCGTTTCCAGTCGATGGGCGATTCTGGCGCTCGGCATGGCGGCATCTGCTTGCACGAACGCCACGCCCCTCGCACTCAACGACCCGCAAGCCGGAAACGACACGGTCGCCAGAGTGGAACGCCTGCTCAGTTACTGCCAGCGAATGAGCGAGTCCGGCGATTACCTGCTCGCCCGTGGCATGTGCCTGCGGGCGCATAATCTCGACACCAGCGACCCACGCCCCTTGATGCGCCTGGCCGAGATCTTGAACCATCTCGAACGTCCGGACGCCGCCATCGGGGCCTACAAGAAAGTTCTGCAGAACCAGCCGGAAAACGTCGAGGCACTCTATCGTTTGGGCAAGGCATACATGCAGCTCGAGGAATTCGAGCTTGCCCTTTCGGCTTTCGATGCGGCGTTGCACCTGGCGCCTACCGACACCCGATTGCACAACGCGGTTGCGGTAATGAGCGATCGTCAGGGTGAGCATGCCAAGGCCCAGGAACACTATCGCATGGCTCTCGCCCTCGACCCGGACAATCTCGCCATCAGCAGCAATTTCGGACTGTCATTAGCGCTGAGCGGGAAGAGCAGCGAAGCTGTCGCGGTGCTGAGCAGAGTGGTTGCGGCGCCAGGCGCGAGCCGGGTCAGCTACAATACTCTGCAGGTTGCCTATCAGGCGATCGAGCGGACCGAAAGTTCGCAAGACCTGGCACATCAAAAGCCGCCTCATCAAGAACCGGCGCGAGACCAGACAGACCCTAGGCCGTCCGTCCAGATCCAGGGGATCGATGAAAAGATGGCGCAAAAAAGAACGGCCCAAAATCAGGTGGCCCGAAACCGGGCAACCAAGCGGCAAATGGTCAAACTCGACAATTCGACGGCCCTCATGCGCCCAACCCTGGCACCTTTGGAGTTACCGCCCTACATGGCCGACGTGGCCATAGTCGCGCAGTTAGACAGTGGCGCCGACTTGGCGGCAAAGGCTACCGCTGCTCGCGCCAACACCGCACCTTTGCCGACGCGCAAGCCTCAGCCGCTGCCGGATTTGCCGGGTCCGCTCTCGGACACGGTTGCAACTCAACCGCCGATCCCGCTGCTTGGGCCGCAACAACTGCGGCGCAAGCCC
>JAJFGM010000095.1 GCA_021776145.1 Kiloniellaceae bacterium
GTTCACCTAGCTGGGTGGTTCCTTCGCTTGGCGCGGTCTGCAGTGTCCCTGCGCCTGTGAGCCGCGTTTCGTTATCCGGCTGTGGCTGTGTCCAAAAGGCCAGCCTCTCGAACAGCAGTTTGGAGTCGATGGGTTTGGCGATGTAGTCATTCATGCCCGCCTGCAGGCACTTTTCCCTGTCGCCCGGCATGGCATTGGCGGTCATGGCTATGATCGGCGTGTCGATGCCATCCTTGCCCCACAGGTCGCGGATGCAGCGCGTTGCTTCAAGCCCGTCCATTTCGGGCATCTGCACGTCCATGATCACGGCGTCATACGGCAGCCGCTGTACCATATCCACCGCTTCAACGCCGTTGCCTGCGGTGTCGACACGATGACCGGCGTTACACAAGAGGGTCTTGGCGAGAAGCTGATTTACCTTGTTGTCTTCAACCAGCAGAATTCTTAAGTCCCCATCGTCTGAAGCGGCTGACTTGGACACCCCTCTTGCCCCGAGATCTGTGTCCTGTTCGCTTGTCAGTCCGTAGATTTGGCGCAGGCAGCGCAGCACGACCGAGCGGCGCAGGGGTTTGGGCATCGCGGCATCGAAACCCAGCTGAATGGCGCTGGCGTCGGTGTTGACCTTGCCAGATGACGACGAAAGAACCAGTTTCACGCTGTCGTGAGCCGCGTTGCCGCGGATCATTTGGCGTAGTTGGACGCCGTCCGTCGTCGGCATTAGGTGGTCGATAATGGCGACGTCGATGGGTTTTCCGGAATCCGCGGCGCGATCGAGGATTCTCACGGCTGAAGTGGCATCGGCTGCGAGCTCTACGTCACATTCAAGCGCGGCGAGATACTTTTTGATGCAGTCGCGATTGAGGTCATTGTCGTCGACCACCAAGAAGCGCTGTCCGCGCGCACTCTCGGCGACCTGTTGCATGGAGGTGTCGTCGGATTTTCGCTGTTTGCCAAGCTCAATAGTGAACCAGAATGTGCTGCCTTGGCCTGGTTCGCTCTCGATACCGATGACGCCACCCATCAGGCCGACCAATTCCTTGCTGATGGCCAGCCCCAACCCCGTGCCGCCGAAGACCCGTGTCGTCGAGGCATCGGCCTGGCTGAATTTTTCAAACAGCTTGCTCTGTGCCGAATGCGAAATGCCGATACCGCTGTCGGAAACCTGGAACCGCAGGCGGACGCTGTCGGCGAAATCTTCGTCGACGGTCACCTCGACCGCCACGCCGCCGGTCTCGGTGAACTTGATGGCATTGCCTGTCAGGTTTAGCAGGACCTGACGCAAGCGGCCCGGATCGCCGATCAGATGAATGGCCACATCCGGCGCGATGTACGAGACCAGTTCGATTCCCTTGCCGTGGGCGCGCGGCGCCATTATCTCGATGACCGCGTCGAATGTCGGCGAAAGCGAAAACTCGACCAGTTCCAGACCAAGCTTGCCGGCATCGATCTTTGAGAAATCAAGAACGTCGTCGATAATGTTCAACAGGATCTCGCCGGAATAGTGGATCGTTTCGGCATGGATGCGCTGTTCCTCGGTGAGCTCTGTGTCGAGCAGCAATCCCGCCATGCCGAGGACCCCATTCATCGGCGTGCGGATCTCATGGCTCATATTTGCGAGGAAGTCGGACTTTGCCTTGCTGGCCTGTTCGGCGGCCTCCTTGGCTTCGACAAGCGCGGATTGGGCGGCACCCTTCATTTTCAAGGAAAGGCCCAGATCGTTAACCGAATCGTTCAGTCGCACCAGTTCTTCCGAGGTGAAGCCGGGCAGAGTGCCGACGTCGACGAACTCGTTGCTGCGGAATTGCGCCAGATGTCCGGCAATTCGGTTGATGGGGACGACCGCGAATATATTGACCAGCCCGCAGACCAGCAGACCCAATAGAACGCACATGCCGCCGACTGCGAAGGCCATGAAGTAAGAGTGACGGTCGAGTTTCTTTTCCGCCGCCGCCGCGTCCCAGACAACTTCGACCGAGCCGAAATGCTCGTCCGCGAAGACGATTTCGCGTGAAACCACGACGCCGAGAGTGCCGAGACTGGCGTCGAGGTCTGTGCTGGGGACAACCGTGATACCGTCGCGCCGCCAGCCAAAGATGAGCTGTCCCAATTCGGTGGTGATTTTCACCGCGAGCAGCTGTTTGTCGCTTTCGATGAACTGCCCCATCGTCGTTTCAACGCGCGGTACGTCCTCGCTGATGACGTCTTCGAGCAGAGAAGACGCCAGCAGGTTGACGGTATCGCTGCGGACTTCGACGATGTATTCGCGCAGGAAGGAGCGTTCGGTCTTGCGCATAAGGGCACCGGCGGCGAGCCCGACGGCTAGTGCGAGAAACGACAGTCCGATCAAGAACTGTGTACCAAGGCGCAAGCGCTTGCGCTTGTTATAGAGGGGTGGGAACGGCGATTGCATGACGCTAAAGCTGTTCTAGGTCTGGCGTGGTGCGTCGCGGCGGTTCATCTCACGCTAACCTTGGAGCCGTTGTGAGTCGGGGCAGCTGAATGCCGGCTTACTGGATATCGGCCGATTGCGGGAAAAAACGCGGATTTTCGCGAATTGCATTGCGTGTCGCCTCATATTCCGTGTCGTCACCAGGTAGGAAGCCATCAAAGCGAAGCGCTGAAAGGGCGGCATCGTCATGCAGACGCAGCAATGCCTGGCGCAGCGCTTCTTCGATGCGCGGTTCCATGCCGGCGCGGGCGACCCAGGGGCGCGTGGCGTTGCGAATTCGGGCGATGGCACGGATCGGCACACCCTTCTCGACCAGCTTTCTGAAGGTCGTGTCCTCGAGCGCGCCGCCGTCGTAGAGGCCGGCGCCGACGACTTGACCGACTTTGTCGTGACGCCCCAGGTACTCGTAGTTCGAGAGGTCGCTCGCCTTGATGCCGTTTTGCATGAGGATGAGCTGCGCGAAGTAACGGCCCAAGGTGGAGCGGCTGTTGCCAAAGGCAAAACTGCGGCCCCTTAGTTGCTGGATTTCGGTGATGTCGCTGTCCCGGTGAACGGCAATTACCCCGTGAAAGAACTTCTCGCCATGCTTCTTCTCCATGGCGAGGATGCTCAGACCTGGGTTGTGGTCCTTGGCCATGACATAGCTGGCCGGGCCGAGGCGGGTGAAGTCGACCTTGTTTTCGACGATCTGCGCAACGCCCCGCTCATAGGAGGGCACGACTTGCAGGCGAATGCTTACCGGCTCGTCGAGGATATCCCGCATTTCTTCGGCGATCCGATTGAGGCTCGGCCGCAGTTGTTTGACCATGGCGGTGGGCTTATCGGGAGAGTAGGTGCCGAATGTCAAGCTGATGTCGGCGCGCGCATCGGGCGCGAACCCCACGTAGGCCGCCACGGCACAGGCTAGAAGTCCGAAAAGGCGCCAAAATCCGCCAATTGGCCGCCTCGGATGAAGTGATCTGTGCCGCATTGTTTTAAGACCCTGTGGTTGCAGCGAAAGAGGGCTTTATATATTGCGGGGACGAGGTTAATTTTTTATTTAGGCTCGAAACCCGCGCGCGCCAAACCACCACTTAGCCGCGGCCTCGGCCCTGAACTGAGGTCGATTTGGCGTCGAACGAAGGAACTGTATGGTGGTCCGGCGCGGCAACGGCAAGCGGATCAGCGGAACATCGAGGCCATATGCGCGCGCCACCAAATCGGCCGCGTCCGCGACCTTTTGACGAGTTCGTCGCGATAGTTTTCGGGCAGACCGTGGCGGGAGGCCAGTTCGCCAAAGGACGCCGCTGGCAAACGCTCGGCCAGCACAAGCAAAATCGCTTCGGGAAGGTGGTGTTGGGCGAGTAACAAGCGCATCACACCTTCGTCTTCGACGCAGCGATGTGCAAGGTCGAGCAGTTCCGCGTCAGGCAGCCATTCGTTGCCGGGCTTATCACTTGGCGCAGATGACCGCGCACCGGCGTTCTGGCCGCTGGCCTCGGCGGGCTCATGGGGTGCGGCGGGGGCCGCGCGGTCTTGCCTGATCACTGGAGCCGACTCCTCAATCCTCGCCGCGCGATAACATGTGGCGGCGTAAAACGGCCGATCCACTCTTTGGGATGCGTGCCACGACCGTGTTACAGTTGTGCTATCGCAAGGATGAAAAGATCATGAATCGGTCCACCACCGGCCCTCTTGGAAGTCGGTTTTTGTGAGTGCAAACGGATTTGCGAGAATTAGTCTTTGCTTTCTATCCGAGAGGTTGTAATAAGAAGACAGGGCTTTTCTGCTGGTAAGCCGGGCAAGAATTGCGCCCTTTCTGGGTGTAGGGGTTTGTGCGAGGGCGAACATGGATGTAGTCGAGCAGGGTTTATTTGAGCAGACTTTGGCGTTTTCTTCGGTCACGCCGTATGATCTGCTGTCGGCTCTGGGCAGCGCAACAATTCTGTCAGGGCTTCTTGCCCTGATATATCGCTTTACACATCAAGGCTATTCCTATTCACGGAGTTTTCTTGAAACACTGATTATCGTCTCGGTCACCGTAACGCTCATCATGGTGATCATCGGTTCGGATATCGCCCGTGCTTTTGCTTTGGTTGGCGCTATGTCGATCGTCCGCTTCCGCACGCCGGTCAAGGATTCCCGCGATCTGGTCTTCGTTTTTGCGGCCATCGCCATTGGCATGGCCTGTGGGACGCAATTCATCATCTTCGCGGCAATTTTCACAGCCTTCGTCGCCGCGCTGTTGGTCGCATTCCGTTTTCTCAAGTTCGGCGAGATGCCGAATCAGACCTATGTCCTGAAGCTACGAATCAAGTCAGGCGACAAGGAACGCGTCGGCGAGATTTGTCGGGATTTCTGCCGCCGCCACTCCATCCTCTCGATCAACCGTGTCAACGATAGCGAGGTCGAAGACGTCGTTTACGAGGTCGAACTGAAGCGGGGATCGCACTATCGCAGCTTCATCGATCGTCTCTCGTCCTCGGTCAATCCGGCGTCGGTCAACATCCTGGTTGGCGAAGGTCAGGTTACGGTATGAGCTTGGCGAGCGACCGTGACGCGGCTGGTCCGGCACTCGAGCCGGCTGTATTCACCAACCGCTACGAGATCAAGTATCAGACCAGCGTCGCCATGCTGGCCGAGCTGGAAACCGCGCTTGGGGACTACTTGAAGCCCGACCAGGCGGTCAATAGCGGCCTTGGCTATCACGTGACGTCGGTCTATTTCGATTCGCCGGACTTGCGATTTTTTCGCGACAAGATGGAAGGCGAGTTGACGCGCATGAAGCCGCGCCTGCGGTGGTACAAGGACACGCTTGAGGCGGAGCCGAACCAGTATTTCCTTGAAATGAAGGGGCGCTTCGACCGCATCGTCTTGAAACGCCGCGCGGCACTGTCGCGCGATCTGGCGCAAACGATCCTCGCCGATCCCCTGGGCATGCCCGATTCGGCCGTGACCAATTCATCGGTTCTTGGCGAATTCTCGTTCATGCTGCAACGCTTCAATCTGCGCCCAATTGTCAGCGTGGCCTACCACCGCCAACCCTTTCGCGGCCTCTATCACAGCAATCTGCGCTTGACCTTCGATCGCATGCTGCATTGCAGTCTGAGTACGACGCTCGATGCCAATCGCGCGGATTTCACTCCCTTCTTGCCGGCCAACCGCGCGATCGTCGAACTCAAGTACAACGAGAAGGTATCAAGCTACTTG
>JAJFGM010000096.1 GCA_021776145.1 Kiloniellaceae bacterium
GCCACTCGGAAACAAGGAACACCGACCATGGGTGAGTTCACCGATTACAAAGTCAAGGACATCTCGCTGGCCGAATGGGGCCGCAAGGAAATCGAGATCGCCGAAGGCGAAATGCCCGGCCTGATGGCGCTACGCGACGAATTCGGCGACAGCAAGCCTTTGCAGGGCGCCCGCATCGCCGGCTGCCTGCATATGACAATCCAGACTGCCGTGCTGATCGAAACCCTGATCGCCCTGGGCGCCACCGTGCGCTGGTCGTCCTGCAACATCTTTTCGACCCAGGATCATGCCGCGGCCGCCATCGCCGCCGCCGGGATCCCGGTCTTCGCCTGGAAAGGCATGGACGAGGACGAGTTCTGGGAAGCCATTGAAGCGACGATCACCGGCCCCGACGGCTGGAAGATCAACATGATACTCGACGATGGCGGCGACCTGACCCAGATCATGCACGACAAACACCCGGATCTGCTGAACGACGTGCGCGGTCTGTCGGAAGAAACCACGACCGGCGTGCACCGGCTCTATGAAATGGCCAAGAGCGGCACGTTGAAGGTGCCGGCGATCAACGTCAACGACTCGGTCACGAAGTCCAAGTTCGACAACGTCTATGGCTGCCGCGAGTCGCTGGTCGACGCCATCCGCCGTGCCACCGATGTCATGATGGCCGGCAAGGTTGCCGTGGTCGCCGGGTACGGCGACGTCGGCAAGGGTTCGGCGGAATCGCTGCGCAACGCCGGCGCCCGGGTGATGGTGACCGAGGCCGACCCGATTTGCGCTCTGCAAGCCAGCATGCAGGGCTACGCGGTGGTCACCATGGAAGACGCCGCCTCGCAAGGCGACATCTTTGTCACCGCCACCGGCAACACCGACATCATCACCATTGACCACATGCGCCAGATGAAGGACCGCGCCATCGTCTGCAACATCGGCCACTTCGACAATGAGATTCAGGTCGATGCCCTGCGCAACTTGAAATGGGACAACATCAAGCCGCAGGTCGATCAGATCGAGTTCCCGGACGGCAAGAAGATCATCCTTCTGGCCGAAGGCCGCCTGGTCAACCTGGGCTGTGCCACCGGCCACCCGAGCTTTGTCATGAGCGCCTCCTTCACCAACCAGACCTTGGCCCAGATGGAGCTGTGGAATAACGCCGGCGCCTATGACAAACAGGTCTATGTCCTGCCCAAGAAACTCGACGAGAAGGTCGCCTTGCTGCATCTCGCCAAGGTCGGCGCCAAATTGACCACACTGTCGAAAAAGCAGGCCGATTATATCGGCGTCGGCGTCGAGGGCCCTTTCAAGCCCGAGGCTTATCGCTATTAGACGCGTGCCCTTTCGCCACAAACCGTGATTGCATGGTGAGATCGGGCGCGGCGACACCGCGAAGACGGGCGCGCTTGAGAGCGGCATTGAGAACGCATAAACTCCGGTGCGTTCGGGCGGGGATGCTTTGCTGCGCCGATTGAGCGGACGCCGGGCCGTCACGGTTAACTGGGAAGGCTGGACAGGCGCTGGCCGGCCTTTGCGGTATGCCGGTGGTTCCGCCCAATCGGATTGCATGGAGACGAGCTGCATGGATTCGGGCCGCTTAGGGAGCAGCCAATTGAGGATGCGTCGAAGACACCGCCGCGCCACGGTTGCACGCCAATGAACGACGTGCCGGATATCTGGCCGGCAAGCATCGCCGCCCTGGTCCTTCTAGGCATCCTGGTTCTCGCCACCTTCTACTACTGGCAGCGCGCGCGCTCGGCAAGGCGCAACGCGCAGCGGGCCCTGGACCGTGCCATTGCGGCCGAGGGCGCGCTTTCCAGCGCCCCGGCGGGCAGTTTTACCTTTACCCGCGAGGGCAAGCCCGGCAACGAAGGCGCGACACGCATATCGGCCTCTCTGGTCGAAATGCTGGGCATGTTCGGTAGCCAGGCAACCGGCTTTGATGCCGTGCTGCGTCGATTCGACGACGAGAGCGCTCAGCGTCTCGCGCGCGCGGTCGAAGGCTTGCGGCACAACGGCACGGACTTTTCGCTGCAGGCCAGGCGCGGCGACGGCGGCAAACACTTCGAGGTCACGGGCCGTCGCCTGCGCAAGACATCGTCCGAGAGTCAGACCCTGGATACCGACGCCACGGATTTGATCTGGTTCGTCGACTCAACGGCCTCGGCCACGGCCTTGAGCGAAAGCGAGAATGCCCACAAGCACCTGAAATCCCTGTTCGACGCCCTGCCCATCCCGATCTGGTACCGGTCCGGTGATTTCTCCATCCTGGCCTGTAACGAAGCCTACGCGCGGGCCCTGGACAGCACGCCGGAGATCATCGTCGAAAATGGCCTGGAGCTGCTCGGCCAAAGCAAGCAGCGACGGGCCCACGCGATCGCCGAAAAGGCGCTGACCTCGGGCGCGCCGGTCACGGAGGCCCATCACGTTGTCATCAACGGGGCGCGGCGCCTCATGGAGGTCAACGAGCGGCCCTTCGAGGGGCAAAATCTGCTCGGATTTGCCATCGACCAAACCCGCCAGGAAGAACTGCGGTCCGAGCTCGACCGTCACGTCCGCGCCGAGGCCGAAATCCTCGAAAGCCTGGGCACCGCCATCGCCATCTATGGCTCGGACATGACCTTGAGTTTCTTCAACAACGCCTACGCGCGGCTGTGGGACATGGAGGAATCGTTCTTTCACGCCAAGCCGCACTTTGGCGACGTCCTCGAGGCCTTGCGCGAACGCCGCCGCCTGCCCGAGTACCCCGATTTTCCCGCCTTCAAACGCGACGCGATCAAGACCTATTCGACGATGATCGAACCGAAGGAGGATCTGGTACATCTGCCCGACGGCTCGACGCTGCGCATGTTGGCCGTGCCGCACCCCTTTGGCGGCGTCTTGCTGTCCTACGAGGACGTGACCGACCGCCTCGCCTTGGAAGCCAACTACAACACCTCGATCGAGGTTCAGCGCGAGACCATCGACAAACTCTACGAGGGGGTCGCGGTTTACGGCGCCGACGGTCGCCTCAAGCTCTTCAATCCGGCCTTTGCGAAGATCTGGGACCTGCCGGCCGACCATCTGGCGGGCGAACCGCATATGCGCAAAATTCTCGCCGCGACACGGTCCTTTTTCGAGATGCCCGACGCGGACTGGGAGGACTACCTCGAGACCGCCGTCGGGCAGAGCACCGATCCCTCGCCGCGTCACGGTCGCCGCGAGCGTCCCGACGGCTCGGTCGTCGATTGGGCGCAGGTGCCGCTGCCCGACGGGGCCGTGCTCTTCACCTTCCTCGACGTCACGGATTCAATCCGCGTCGAGCGCGCCCTTCTGGACCGCAACGAGGCGCTCGAGACCGCCGATCGCCTGAAGTCGGAGTTTATCGCCAATATCTCCTACGAGCTGCGTACGCCGCTCAACGCCATCATCGGTTTTGCCGAAATCCTCGAGAATCAATTCTACGGCGACCTCAACGTACGGCAGATGGAATACAGCAAAGCCATCGTCGAATCGTCAC
>JAJFGM010000097.1 GCA_021776145.1 Kiloniellaceae bacterium
ATGATGAACGTGCCGCCCAGCGCCTTGACGTGTAAAGGGGCCTCGTAGAAACGAGCATGCGGATTGTATTTCAGGTCCAGCATCTCCAGGGTCAACTCACCGCCGGTGACGATGATGGGTCGTTTGCAGGCAACCCAGCGCCGGTCGAACTCTTCGCGCCGAACGGAAATGCTCTTGGCTGAGCCGCCGCCGCCGACTTCTTCATGGACGCTGGGGTCGTAGACCTTGATCACCTGTCCTTCGACCGTGATGCAATGTGGGATGTAGATCACGTCGTTGAAGATCCGGCCGACCTTTTCGGCGACAGAGGTCTTGCCGTTGCCGGGCGGCCCATAGAGCAGGATGCTGCGCCCGGAGTTGATTGCCGGCCCAAGACGGCGAATGAAAGAGTCGGCCACGACCAGGTTGGCGAAGGCCTTGTCGATCTGTTCGCGACTGATTCTCTCATGGGCGATGGCCTGGCGGCCAATGCGTTCGGCATAGTCTTCCAAGGTGACTGGCGCCGGCCCGACATATTGGGATATCGCCAGGGCCTCGCTGGCCATCCGCTTGCCGCTTTCGGTCAGGGCGTGGCGCAGCTCCGATTTCAAGGCGCTGTCGGCGCTGGCCCCAAGGATTTCGACCAGCTGCCGGCTGACGCTTTCGGCCAGCAGTGCCTCGATCACCGGGTTCGGCAATTTGATCACTTCGGCGATTCGCGACGGCGTTTCATAGCTACCACTGGCCATGGTCTTGACCAGAAGATTGAGCAGGTCGCCGGTTGCGATACCGGTGTCCGAGAGCGCGCGCGGCGATGCCGGCGCTTCCCGCAGGATCCGTTCGAGCTGCTCTTCGCTGATGATCTCCAACGCCACGAGGTTGTCGCCAAGGCGTCCGCCGGCCTGGCTCTGGCGTTCGATCGCCCTGTCCACGTCTTCCGGGGTTGCGAGCCCCTGCCCGATCAGAATGTCACCAAGAAGCATGTCTGCCGCCGTTGCTGCCGTATTCCGCGCCGCGCCACCAGTGTCTTGATTCTGAAACCCAAGTAATCGAATTTCAGAATCAAGACACTAAACATTTGTTTCTAGTGTGATTCAGCCCCCGAATTGCGGCTTAGGTAAAGAGCCGCAATTCGGAACCATCACACTAGGGGGTGCGGCAAGACGGAGGCAAGACTACGAAGCCGAGGTTAATGGCGAGTGTACGTAGACGGCTACATTGAACCGGAGGCGGCCAGACGCTGGTCTATGGAATAAGACGCTGGTCTATGGAAAAAGCGCTCAATCCGGCCAAGCCCGCGCCGCGCAATGTCGGATCAACGGTCGAGCGTGCTCAAGGTGACATTCATGATGTCTTTCAGGGCAGCCTGGCTGACCCCGGCTTTGGCCATTAGACGCAGTCCGATCAGGTTGCTGTGCAGAAACCGCGCGAGGGCTCGGGCATCCTGTTTCTTGCTGATCTCACCGGCTTTTTGACCGCGCTGGACGGCCCCGCGGAAAGCGTCGTCGAGCCGTTTCAGGCCTTTTTGCACCAAGTCGGCGGCCTCCGCGTCGTGCGGTGCCAACTCGCTGGCGCTGTTGCCGAGCATGCAGCCGCGTTGCAGGCCGCCGCCGCGGGCCTCTGCAAGAATAGACTCGAAGACATAGGAGATGGCCTTGCGGCCGCTGGGTTCCTGCTTGAGCACGTCGCCCGCGTCGCGGACGACGGTTGCCGTGTAGTGTTCGAGCGAGCGCAGGAAGAGTTCGTGCTTGCTGCCGAAGGTTTCGTAGAAGCTGCTCTTCGACAAACCCATGACGAGCAAAAGGTCATGCAGGCTGGTTGCTTCGTAGCCTCGTGCCCAGAACGATTGCATGGCACGTTCGAGCACATTGGTTTCGTCAAACTCGCGCGGCCGACCCATGCTGAAACTCCCCAGCTTCTTGCTTTTCGCCGGAATTCTAATTGCGAATGTGTTCCGGTACAAGCCAACTGGGTCGAACTGATCGATGAGAGACGGTGTTTGCCGCTATTTTTGCGGTTTATCTGGCTGTCGGGCCGATTCCGCGACACTTTTGGGCTCAAATCGCCGGATTCGAACCCTCGGCCGCTTCCAAGACCGGTAAAAACGCCTCGGCGTAGCGTTGCAGCTTGGCTTGCCCGACACCGGGAAGCTCGGCGAAATCGGCCAGGTCGCGCGGCTTGCGGCGCGCCATTTCGACCAGGGTCGAGTCGTGAAAAATCACATAGGGCGGCACACCCTGGGACTTCGCCAGCTCGAGGCGCCGGGCGCGTAGGGCCTCGAATAGGCCCTCGTCGGCGGCGGCGGGAAGCAGCGTGGCACTGCGACGTCGGCTTGCCGTCGCCGCTGCCTGGATCGGATCACGGCGCAACTCTATGGCACGTTCGCCGCGCAGCACGGCGCGGCAGTCCGCGCCCAGGCTAAGGCCACCGTGGCCTTCCATGTCGACAACCAGCAGGCTCATGGCGACGAGCTGGCGAAACACCGACCGCCATTCGTCCCGGCTGAGTTCCTTGCCAATTCCATAAGTGCTGAGCTCGTCGTGGCGAAACTTGCGGATGCGTTCTGTGCCGCCGCCGCGCAGGACATCGATGACGTGCCCGGCGCCGAACATTTGCCCCGTGCGATACACGCAGGAAAGTGCCTTCTGTGCGACCTCCGTACCCTCGTAGGCGGTGACCGGCTCCAGACAGGTGTCGCAATTGCCGCAAGGCTCGGGCGGCGTCTCGCCGAAATATTCAAGCAGCACCTGGCGCCGGCAGCGTGTGGTCTCGCAGTAGCCCAGCAGGGCGTTCAGCTTGCGCCGTTCGATGGCCTTTTGGTTTTCCGAGGCCTGCGAATCGCCAAGCAGGCGGCCCAGCTTGGCGGCGTCCTGTATGCCGTAGGCCATCCAGGCTTCCGAGGGAAGGCCGTCGCGCCCGGCGCGCCCGGTTTCCTGGTAGTAGGCCTCGAGGCTTTTCGGCAGATCGAGATGCGCCACGAAACGCACGTCTGGCTTGTCGATGCCCATGCCGAAGGCGATGGTGGCGACCATGACAACGCCATCTTCACGCAAGAACCGCTTTTGGTGCTCGGCGCGGACCTTGGCCTGCATGCCGGCGTGATAGGGCAGTGCCTTGTAGCCGGCCTCGGCCAGGCGACCGGCGACATCCTCGACCTTGTTGCGCGACAGGCAATAGACGATGCCGGCGCGCGCGCTTGCCGTGCCGCCCTGCTCGGACTCGAGGTAGCGCAGTAATTGCGCCACGGCGCTTGTCTTGGCGACGACCCGGTAGCGGATATTGGGGCGGTCGAAACTGGCGATGAAGGTGCGGGCCCTGTCGAGTTCGAGCCGTTCGGCGATGTCCTTGCGCGTGGCACCGTCGGCCGTGGCTGTCAGGGCAATGCGCGGCACCCCCGGGTAGCGATGCCGGAGCAACGAAAGCTGCAGATACTCGGGGCGAAAGTCGTGGCCCCATTGTGATACGCAGTGGGCTTCGTCGATGGCAAAAAGCGCGATGTTGCAATCGTCGAGCAGGGCCAGGAATGGATCGGTCAATAGTCGCTCGGGCGCGACGTAGACGAGATCGAGTTCGCCGGCGCGCAATTGACGCTCGACCGCCAGGCTCTCTCGGAAATCCAGAGTCGAGTTCAATGCCGCCGCTTTCACGCCGAGCTGCTGCAATGCCAGAACCTGGTCTTGCATCAAGGCGATCAGTGGCGAGACGATAACCGCCAGGCCGTTCAGCGCGAGCGCCGGGATTTGATAACAAAGAGACTTGCCGCCGCCGGTTGGCATCAGGACCAATGAATCGTTGCCCGCCATCACATGCGCGATGACCGCTTCCTGCTCGCCGCGAAACTCATTGAATCCGAAGACCTGTTTGAGAATGTCGTGGGGCGTGGCGAGAGCAGGGGGCATGACAGCGCTTATACAGACTTGACGGTGCAAGACAACCGTCAGCCGCGGCGCGCCCCGTCGGCTGCTGTCACCCGGCCATCCAGCCGCCGTCGACCATCAGGTTTACGCCGGTCATGTAGGTGGCGTCATCGCTCGCCAGATAGAGGACCGCGCCGGCGACATCCTCGGGGCGGCCGAGCCGCGGCAGGGGTGTGCGCGCGTGGGCATAAGCCAAGGTTTCGGGGGCGACGGCGACACCGCTCTTGCCGGTGAGGATCTTTCCGGGGGCCACGGCATTGCAGAGAATTCCCCTGTCGGCATAGTCGACAGCGATTTGCCGTGTGATGTAAACCACGCCCGCTTTGCTGACCCCATAGGCTAAATCGTTGGGCGCCGCGATCATGCCATGCTGCGACGAGATGTTGACGATGCGACCGCGTGCCTCGCTGCCCTCGGGGCCGCGTGGCGTCTGTTCCAGCATGTGCTGCACGGCGCGCTTGCAGCCGAAAAAAACACCCGTGAGATTGACCCGAAGAACCCGGTCCCAGTCCGCCTCGGTGGTTTCGGTCAGGCGTTGGCCGCTGGAAATAGCGGCATTGTTGACCATGACGTCAAGGCGACCGTGTTTTGTCACGCAGTCGGCGACCAGGCGATCGACAGATTGCCATGAGCCGACGTCGGCCTCGGCGAAGTCGGCCAGGCCGCCGGCGTCTCGGATCAGCTGTT
>JAJFGM010000098.1 GCA_021776145.1 Kiloniellaceae bacterium
GACCAATCGCCGATGGGCAGCACCTCGTAACCGGCTTCCAGGTTCTGGGTATCGAAGACCGCGATCGAGGACGCGAGTTCGGCCTCGGGATTGAGCGGTGTATCGACATAGAGGTTCGTTGAATTCGGATGGGTCTTGACGAACAGCGAGCCACCGCCCTGCCCTTCCAGATCCTGAACCACTTTCCAGGCATGCTCGGGGTGGTTTTCGGGATCCGTCCCGATCAACGAGATGATCTCGTCGCCGAGGTGACTGGTCACCCAGACCGGACCGAACTCCGGATGCACGAAGTTGGCGCCACGACCGGGGTGCGGCTTGGCGCCGCCGCTCTCGACCAGAGCCACCAGCTTGCCTTCCTTGGTATCGACCACGGCAACCTTGTCGCGGGCGTTGGCGGCCACCAGGAAGTAACGCCCACTAGAGTCAAATCCACCGTCATGCAGGAACCGCTCGGCTTCGATGGTGGTCACCTTGAGGTTCTTGATATCCTCGTAGTTGACCATGAGGATATGCCCGGTCTCCTTGACGTTTACGACGAATTCCGGGTGATAGTGCGACGCCACGATGGCGGCGACACGTGGTTCGGGATGGTATTCCTGGGTGTCGTAGACCATGCCCCGCGTCGAGACCACCTTCAGCGGCTCCAGCGACACACCGTCCATGATGACGTACTGCGGCGGCCAATAGGCCCCGCCGATAAGGTACTTGTCCTCCCAGCCCTTCATCTTCGAGGTCTCGACCGAACGAGCTTCCATGCCGATCTTCATCTCGGCCACCGTCTGCGGCGGATCCATCCAAAGATCGATCAGGTTAATCTTGGCGTCGCGCCCGACAGTGTAGAGATAGCGGCCGGAGGCTGACATGCGCGAAATATGCACGGCGTAACCGGTCTCGAGAATGCTGATGATCTCTTTCGATTCGCCGTCGATGAGCGCCACCTGCCCGGAATCACGCAGGGTGACAGAGAAGAGGTTGTCGAGATCGATGTCGTTCATCTGCTTCGTCGGCCGCTGGTCGACCGGAACCCGGACTTTCCAGGTCTCCTTCATCTCCGCCAAGCCGAATTCCGGCGGCGTCGGCGGCTCGTTCAGCAGATAGCGGGCCATGAGGTCGATATCGCCCTCATTGAGATCGCCCGAGGTACCCCAGTTCGGCATGCCGCCCGGAGACCCGTAGTTGATGAAGGAATGCAGATAGTCGTACCCGAGTTCGCGGGTCAAATCCGTGGTCAGGGCCTTGCCCGTCGCGCCCTTGCGGAGCACCCCGTGACAGCCCGCGCAGCGCTGGAAATAGATCTTGTTGGCCCGCCCGAACTCCACTTCGGTAAGGCTCGGTATGCCTTCCTCCTGGCCAGGATTTTTCATGTCTTCGTCCTGAAGAACATCCAGGCTCGGCTCATATTTGCCGCCTGGCGAGGTATCGTGTTTCTTCAAATCCTCGGTCGCCGCGGTTTGCGCCTGCGCCTGCCCAACGGCAAGCGACAGGGCGAGCGCCGCGCCAAGGAACTTCCATAGGAGTCCGTTTCTCATCTCACACCTCCAAGCTTCGACTGCGCCACGCTAGGCTCGGCCCCGCGAAATCTCCTTGACCATGGTCAAGAAGGCGTGCCGCCCGGTGCGATAAAGCTCCGACAAGACGGCTTGAGCTTGGTCAATTCCTCTCGTCCCCAAGCCGGGTAGTCTCTTTCATCTGCTCTGCTTGTGGGACCGGTTTGGTCATGACGAGATATTTCGCCTGGGCGTTGGTTGTCCTGCTGGTGACGGCTTTGCTGTTGGGCGTGCAAGTCGCTGCACCCTTGCGCGCGCAGGACGTGGCTGCCTCCGGCTATGACCACGCCCTGCTTCGCCAGGCCTTTCCCTCGGCCGAGACCTTCGGACCCTTCGAGGGCACGCCGCCGGCGGCGGCGGCCTATCGGCGGGGCGAACTGGCCGGCTACGTCTTCTCCTCGCATCAAGTCGTGCAATCCAAGGGCTACTCGGCCAAGACGCTCGACGTAATTGTGGGGTTGGGTCTCGACGGAAGGATCGCCGGCACGATGATCGCCGAACACCACGAGCCAATCCTAATTATCGGCGTCGGACATGACGATCTGGACGCCCTTGTTGCGCAATACCGCGACCGCGATATTCGCCAGACGGTGAAGTTGGGCAGCAACGCCTCGGCGTCGGAGGTCGACGCGGTGTCGGGAGCGACGATCTCTTCCCTGGTGATCCACGATGCCATCCTGCGTTCGGCGCGCGCCGTCGCGCGTTCCCGTGGCCTGTTCGGGACCAGCGGTCCGAGGCTCAGGTTCGCGGCGTTCGAGCCGGCGTCATGGGGCGATCTGCTGGCGGAGGGGTCGCTGCGGACACTGACGGTGAGCGTCGAAGAGGTCCGCCAGGCCCTGGCCCTTGGCGGCGGCGAGCTCTTTGCCGAGGGTGTGCCGCCGCCGGCGGGGAACGCGGTCTATCTGCAGGTCTTCGCCGGCCTGGCCACGCCCCTGCGGGTCGGGCGCAATCTCTTGAGCGATCAACCCCTGGCCGCCTTGACCGCGGAGCTTGGCGCCGACGATCAACTCGTCTTCGTCGCCGGCAGCGGCCTTTATTCCTTCAAGGGCCGCGCCTACCGCCAAAGCGGCGTCTTCGACCGCCTCGAGGTCGTGCAGGGCGACAAGACCTTTCATTTCCACACGGAAGACCATCACGGGATCGAGACCCTGGCGATCGAGGGAAGCCCCGACCTTAGGGAGATCGCCATCTTCATCCTGCGCGCCGGCCAGGGATTCGACCCCTCCCGGCCCTGGCGCCTGCAATTCCTGCTGCCCGCGGTCGCGAACGACGGCGCGACACCCACGGCCACGTTCGATCTGCCCTACAGCCTGCCGGAACGTTACCTTTCGCCTTCGGCCGTTGCCGCGGATACCATACCCACAACGCCGGATTTGTGGATCGAGACCTGGTGGTCCAGGGCCAGCGATATTGCCATCCTGGCAGTGGCGCTTCTCGTCTTGACGACCATCCTGGTCTTTCAGGACAGCATCGTCAAAAGGCGGCGGCTTTACGAACGCCTGCGTCTTGGTTTTCTGATCTTTACCCTGGTCTGGCTCGGCTGGCTGGCGAACGCGCAACTTTCCCTGGTCAACGTGCTGACCTTCCTCGAAGCGGTGATGACCGAATTCCGCTGGGACTTCTTCCTGCTCGAACCGCTGATCTTCATGCTATGGGGCTATGTCGCGCTGATGATGCTGTTCCTCGGCCGCGGCGTCTTTTGCGGTTGGCTGTGTCCCTTCGGCGCGCTGCAGGAGCTGCTGGCGCGCATCGCCATTCGCTTTGGCGTCCCGCAGTGGCGCCTGCCCTTCGGTCTGCACGAGCGTCTCTGGCCGATCAAATACATCGCCTTTGTCGCACTCTTCGCGCTGTTCCTGCACGAACCGGCATTGGCCATCAAGGGCGCCGAGATCGAGCCCTTCAAGACCGCGATCATCCTCAAGTTCGATCGTGCCTGGCCTTTCGTACTCTATGTCTTCGTCCTGCTCGCCGCCGGGCTCTTCGTGACCCGCGCTTACTGCCGCTACCTCTGTCCGCTCGGCGCCGCCCTCGCATTGCCGGCCCGCGTGCGCATGTTTGAGTGGCTGAAACGGCGCTGGCAGTGCGGCACACCCTGCCAGACCTGCGCCCAGTCCTGCCCGGTCCAGGCCATCCACCGCGAGGGGCAGATCAATCCCAACGAGTGCATTCACTGCCTGACCTGCCAGGTCAACTACAACGACGACGTGGTCTGCCCGCCCCTGGCCGAACGCAAGCGTCGCCGCGCGCGGGCGCAAAAGGCCCGCGATAAAAAAGCGGTGGAAGATGGCGGAACGGAAGAAGCGCCGGGCGCCGCCGTTTAAGTCCCCCTTTCGCCACCCAGGTCACAGCGGGCGCTGACTAGGGCCTGTTGAGATTCAGGTTGCGGTCTCGGCGGGAGCGGATTTGCGCCAGGGCAAGGAGCGCGTGGCGCCGTGGGGTGGGCCCCCCACAAGCTACGCGCGACGCGGCCCTGGCAAAAATCCGCCCCGCCCCGAAGGGGGTCGGCCCAATTGGCTCGAACCGAGGCCGTAACCTGAATCTCAACAGGCCCTAATGGCAATGCAGTTCCTCACACCGGAATTTGCGGTTGCGGTTGCCGTGGGAGCGAGCAATCCTCGCGGACCCTTACCCATCGCGGACGGAAACTGAATTTGTACGCGCCCGCTTCGCTGTGGCAAGAAACCGCCGCTTATGCGGACGGCAGTTCCGGACGGATCGTCGACTGCGACGTCGCGATCGTCGGGGCCGGTTTTACCGGCCTGCGCGCGGCCTTGGCGCTGGCCGAGGGCGGCTGCGACGTCGCCGTGCTCGATGCCCATGACGTCGGTTTCGGCGCCTCTGGCCGCAGCGGCGGCCAGGTCAACCCGATGCTGCCGGTCCAGCGCCCCGAGGATCTGAGGGCGGAGGTCGGCAACACTTACTTCGAACGCATGGCCTAACGCTGGCTGATTCCCTGGAAGGGCCAAGGGTAGAGGGTCAAGGGTAAAGGTCCAAGCGTGGGGAGCAGACGTCCCTATACCTGGCCGAACTCCACCCCCAGGTCAGCCATCTTCTGATGCAGTCGCGCGTCGTGGGTACGGAAGTGGTCGCCGAACCAAGCTTCCATGCGCTTGCCAAATTCCTCGACCGAACTACCGGCGTCGCCCAGCGCGTAATCGTCGAGAATGTCGCTTATCTGGTCCAGAAGGTCCTCGTGATCCGTCTTGTGCACGATGAATTGGTCGTAACCGCGTTCCTTCATGACCTTTTCTTCGAGGGCGAAGTGCGCCGCAATGCGCGCGTGGATCTCGCCGAGAAAACCCATCATCTCGTTTCGGCTGGCGCCCTCGGTCAGGCCGGCATGGAGCTCGTTCAGGAGCGCGATCATCTCCTCGTGTTCGTAGTCGACTGAGGCGATGCCGATACGAAATCTGTCTTGCCATTCGATCAGCGGCATCTTTGCTAATTCCTGTCCTGGGTCGACGCCAGCCGTCCGGCGCCGAAAATGAAGCCGCCGAGCTCGGAGCGGAAATCGATAACGAAATTCTCCCTGGGGCGCAATTCGACGTCAATTTCGGATTCGTAGTCGAAGCCGCTTTCGCGCCGTGAGTCCCGCAGGCGCGCGACGATGCGCCGTGCGCCGGGCGCGACCTCGAATCCCTGATAGATCTGCGACGCGCTGTCGCCCGACAGGCCGCTTGGCGGCAGGCTGCGGTGGACCAGTTGTTCGCCGTCGAGTTCCACCTCGACGACAATGGGAAGCCGTTCACGCGGGCAGATCTCCGAGCGCCGCATATTCGCGGCCATCTCGGCAATCTCCTGTTTGCTGAGTTGGCGGCATTCGCCCTTGCGGGCGCCGACATGCGAGAAGTCGAGGAGGATCCGCGACTTTTGCGGTGGAAAGACCTGAAAGCCGGGACTCGTCGAAAAGTAGGCGAGAACCAAGGCGATCAGGCCATAGACGACTACCTGCCCGAACAAGGAGAATGCGCTTTTAAGCATGGGTCTCCTCCTTTTCGGCGCGGCTGGCATCGGGCTGGGCATTGGACTGGGCACCGGGCCACGTCGGGCTAGCGGTCTTTGGCAGAGCCGTCAGCGCCTGCGCGAAGCCGGCGACCGCCGCTTCGAAGGCGCGGGGTTGGCCGGGCGCCTGCCAAACCTCGAGGATTCGTTCGCGTGGAACGCGGCGGCGCAGATAGGGATCGCGGCGGCGCTCGATACGCGCCTTAGTCCATTCCGGCCCGAAACGATAGGCACAACTGCCTTCCGAACAGCCGGCCAGTACGACGCCGTCGGCACCGCCGCGGCTGAGCACATAGTCGATGTAAGGCGGCGGCAAGGCCCCGACGCATGGCAGATGAACGATCGTCACGTCGTCACGCACCCAGCCCTTGGGCAGGGCGCCATGTGTGCAACCGAAGACGGTTATGCGCGGCCCCGCCGGCGGCTCGCTCGTGCCACCACTCGCCGCGGCACCCGCCGATGGCTCAGTCGGACTCTCAAGACTGTCGCGCAGCGCCAAAGCCGAGAGTTGCGGTAGTTCGATCCCGGCGA
>JAJFGM010000099.1 GCA_021776145.1 Kiloniellaceae bacterium
CGACTGGAGTTCATCCCACAACCCGGCACGGCGCAAGACCTCTCGCGCGGCGCGGCCATAGGGTGCGTGCTCAGGATTGGCGATGGCGAAGCGGTGTATATCGCCGCGTTGCAACGCTTTCCTCAAGCCCGACAATTGAGCATCGACTTCGACAGGCGAACCGGTAGGGGCGAACAGAACAAGCCGGCCCAGAGCATAGAGGACACCCTCATCCACCGTATGGCCGTCACGGGAAAGCGCGGCCACATAGTCTTCATCGGCCGACAGGAACAGCGCGAAAGGCGCACCCTGGCGGATTTGCCGCGCCAGGTTCCCCGAAGAAGCAAAGGAGAGGCGAACCGATGAACCGGTGTCGCGGGTATAGGCGTCAGCGGCTTCGCGAAGTGCGAAACGCAAGCTCGCGGCTGCCGCGACGATTGGTCTCGCGTATGCGGACAAGGCGAGCGGCGCTCCCGCCAAAGACACCGAGCCGAGCACGGATGCGGAAACAATGCCGCGGATGACGTGGCGTCTGAAAAGCATGATGTGTCAACTATCCAACTCGTTGTTTCTCCTTGGTTATATACCTTGCGCCCTTCTCCATCAACGAAGGTGCAAATGCCCGCGGGCGGGGGAAGGGTGCGATGGCAAGGCGCGACTGTGACCTCCGAGCTATGGAGCGGATGATCACATGAGGGTCACAATTCTGTTATTGAGTTTGATTGGACGGCTGACTATCGTTGAAATCAGGACGCCGACCGTAGTGGAGGAACAGTCATATGACTGTGGGCGGGTGTGGTGACACTGCCGGCATTGTAATGAACCGGGCTTCTGCTCGAGTGAGCTTTCCTACTGAATACCTGACGTTCTTCTCCGCATTTTTCCTTTTTCTCCTCATTGCGAGCGCCTTGCTTTTTACACCGCCCGCAAGTGCGCAGGACCCCGAGCACGGCGTAGTCGGCCTCGGCGACCTCGTTGTGACCGGTTTTACAGGCACGCTTCCCCCGCCCGCCAGTCCGCCCCTTCCGCCAGGCGTCAACGAGCTGGACGAGACCTTCATCGATCCCAACGGCGCCTCGCTCAAGATATTCGACGTGGGCAATCCGGGCGGACCGCCTGAGGCGCAACTGCTCAACGCCCCGACCAAGTTTGAGGCCTTCGCGCGCGATATCGGCCAGGTGTTCGGCCTGGCGCTCGATACATCGACCCCGCCCAACATCTTTGCCACGAGCACATCGGTGCACGGCCTGCAGATCGTGGTGCCGGATGCGGACGGCGATGGGCGGCCCGAACGCATCAAGCTCGGCCAGCCCGGCGCGACATGGATGAATGGCCAGTTCGGCGCTGCCAAGGGCGGCGGCCCCGGCACGGTGTGGAAAATCAACGGCGAGACCGGCGATATCTCCAAATTCGCCGATATCCTGTCAGGCGGCACACCCAATTCAGGCGCCGGTCTGGGCAACATCGCCTATGATGCCAAGAACAAGCAGCTGTTTGTCACCGATCTCGATACCGGCCTCATTCACCGTTTGGATATGACGGGCAAGGACCTCGGCACCTACGATCACGGACTTCAGGGCCGCCCCGCCAATGGCAAGGATATCGTTGCGGATGATGCCGCTGCCCGAGCCAATATTTCGAGCCCCTCATTCGACGCGGAAGATTCGCAAACCTGGGGCATGACAGCCCCGGAGCGGCGCACGTGGGGCGTTGCGGCACACAGCGGACGGCTCTATTACTCGGTGGAGGACGGACCGCAAATTTGGTCCGTGGGCATCAAGGAGGACGGCAGCTTCGGCGACGACCCGCGCTGGGAACTCGATGTGCCCTCCGACCCGAACGCCTATCCGGTATCCGACATTGCATTCCAGTCCAACGGACTGATGCTGCTGGCCCAGCGCGGCGGCATCGCCTCGCGCTACGACTATTCGCAGTATCACACACCGCGCAAGACGCGTGTGCTGCGCTATTCCCTGGAATCTCCCGACGACATTGCAACGCCGAGCCGCTGGGTAGCCGAGCCGGAAGACTATGCCATCGGCTTCCCCGGCATCCACCGCAATACGTCCGGCGGCATCGCCCTCGGCTCTGGCTACAGCAAGAAAGCCGACGGCAGTTACGGATTCGGAGCCTGCGAGGGCACGCTGTGGAGCACCGGCGACGCGCTACGCGATAATCCCATCCACAGTGCGAGGCTCGCCAGGGGCGGGGCGACAAATGTCCATGGCCTGCAGGGCAATGATCTTGGACTGGTGCGGCCGAAAAACGTCCCACCCTGGGAAAGCTACTATGTTGATTATGACAGCCAGTTTGAGGACCCGCAGGCGAGCGGCCATGTGGGCGACGTGGAAATTCCCTACAGCTGCAAAAAGCCGGATCTGAAGGTCCTGAAAAAGGCCAAGGCCGATCGCTGCGACGCTGGCGGGCGCTGTGTCTTTGAGGTCGAGATCGAGAATGTGGGTGACCTTACCTATGAAGGGCCGCTGGTCATCCAGGACATCGCCGAAGGTGACGGCGTCCTCGTCGGGCATTCGCCGCCCCCGCCGCCGCCGGGATGGGACTGCAAGGAACAATTCGAAGGCGTTCCCGGCGCCTATGAGTGCAGTTATCCAGATACCACACTCGCGCCCGGCGAGAAGATCACGCTTGAGCTAACGTTCCAGATCCCGGACTGGTGGGACCGGAACGTTTACAAGAACTGCGTCGAGCTGCGCACGCCTGGTTTCAAAGAAGACGAGTATGACTACAACAACAAGTCGTGCGATTATGTGGCGACCGCCGAGCCGGGTGTGCCGCACTACGGTCCGGATCTTCAGGTCGAAAAATTCAACCTCGACTGGAACTGCGACTGGCTGGGTATCTGCCGGTTCGTCGTCCGCGTCACCAATGTAGGCCCGGCGGACTATACGGGCCCGCTGCACATTCACGACGTCACGACCACCCCGGGTGCCGCGCTGGTGCATTTCGAGCCCGATCCGCCATGGAACTGCGGTCCGTTGGGCGGAGCAGCGTTCGACTGCACCCATCCGCCGGTGACGCTGACGCCGGGTGAATTCCGCGAGGTCTTCGTCTGGGTCCAGGGGCCGCCGCTTGGCCTTGGCCACACCTTCGTGCGCAACTGTGCACAGATCGACTGGCGCGGCGCCCCGCGCGACTTCAACGGGGGCAACGATCGTGACTGCACCGACACCTCCCGCTTTCCGCCTGGCCATCCGCTCGCCAGAGCAACACTCAAAGTCGAGAAGGACACCTTATTGCCATGGTGTTTGCAGGGTGCGGGCCCTACAGGCGGATGGCTGTGTCCGTTCCGCGTCAAGATCATCAACACGGGCGGTGCGCCGTACTTCGGGCCGTTCGAGGTCACGGACGATGGTTGGCTGCACGTCGCTGGAGGCGCCGGGACCCTAGCAAACAATCCATCCTGGATCTGCAATCCGGGTATCGGTGGCGGCGTGCCCCAGACCTGTACGAGGCCGCCGGTTCCGGGCGGTCTGCAACCCGGTGAGAACCGGAGCTTCACTCTGCTTTTCGAGGTGCCGGCGGCTATTGCCACACCGGATGCCCTAATAAATCGCGCCAGGATTGCCCATGACAATGACGGCGACGGGGTGGCGGAGGATATTGTCGACACCGCTACAGCCTTCATCTGCACGCCCGGTGCGGGGGGAGATTGCCCGAAAGATCTGGCGGTGGATAAATGGGTTCAGGCCGGACCTTGCTTGCCTGGCGGTGTGTGCTCATTCGGTTTTTATATAGACAATTTAGGGACGGATGATCAGCCGGCGAACCTCGTCATTACCGACGTTCCCAATCCGGACGCTGGTACGTTCACCAAGATTTGGGAAAGTCAGCCGGTTACATGCGCGCCGGCGGGACCGAACCATATCTGCACCGTGAATAACCTCATTGCGGCGGGCGCGTCCTTGAGCCTTGATTTCACTCTTGATGTACCTGCCGCCTACCCTTGGACCACACTCAAGAACTGCGCCAGCATCGCGCCAAGCGCGATCAATTGGTTCGCCTTCAACGATGAAGATTGCGAGACAGCCTACATACCGGGGCCTGATCTCGAACCCTACGGCGATACAGTCTGTCAGCTCGGCGTGCCCTGCCCACTCGACGTGCGGGTGGACAATAGCGGCAAGCGCCCCTTCAAGGGTACGGCGGGCCTCAAGGGGACATTGTCTCCGGCGGTCCCAATCACGTCGATCAGCAGCCAGACGCCGGGCTTTACATGCTCGATCACCGGAACTGGCACCTACCGGTGCAACGCGCCCAACCTGACGCTTGCGCCGGGCGCGTCGGCTAATTTGAAACTGACCATCCTCGTGCCCAAGAGCTTCAAGGGCACGGAAATAAAGCACACCAA
>JAJFGM010000100.1 GCA_021776145.1 Kiloniellaceae bacterium
ATCCCGCCCAGCGCCATCAGTGGCAGCAGCCAGGCGCCGTCGACCTCCCAGAACGCCAGGGCCACGCTGCCGCCGGCCAACGCCCCGACAGTGAACTGGCCCTCGGCGCCGATGTTCCAGACACCGGCGCGGAAGCCAAAGGACAGGCCGATACCGATGAGGACCAGGGGCGTCGCCTTGACCAGCAGCTCGGCGACCCCGAAGGTGTCGGAGACCGACTGGAAGAAGATGATCCAGAGGGCGCGAAAGGGGTCCTTTCCGAGCATGGCGAACATCACCATGCTGGCCAGAACGGTCAGGACCACCGCCATCACTGGCGTCGCATAGAGCATGGTGCGCGAGGTTTCCTTGCGCGGTTCGAGCCTAAACATGCGCGCCCTCCTCGCGGCCGGCGCTGGAATGCACCCCCCCCATGAGGATGCCGATCTCCTCGACCGAGACATCGCCGACCGGCTGGGGAGCCGACAGATGGCCCTCGGCGATCACCGCGAAACGATGCGAAATCGTCATCAGTTCGTCGAGATCCTGCGAGATAACGAGGATTGCCGTGCCCTTGCCGGCGAGCTCCTGCAGTGCCCGGTGGATGTCGGCAGCGGCGCCGGCGTCTGGAACATCGGCGCCGAGGGCCAGTTCACCGTCGGGGCGCTGGCCGGCGGCAGCGTGGCCCTGGCGTTCTGGGAGGTCGACGGCGCCTGGCTGCTGCCACTGATGGCGCTGGGCGGGATCCTCGGGGGCATGGCCTGGGCCGCCATTCCGGCCTTTCTGCGCACCCGCTTCAATGCCAACGAGATCCTGGTCAGCCTGATGCTGACCTATGTCGCCGTGCTGCTGCTCAGTGTCCTGGTGCATGGCCCCTTGCGTGACCCGGACGGCATGAACTTCCCCGAAAGCCGCCTGTTCCACGACTCCGCCATCTTGCCGATCCTGATCGAGGGCACCCGTGCCCACGCCGGCGTACTGGTCGCCCTGGCGATCGCCCTGGCGGCCTGGGTGGTCATGGCGCGCCACGTCATCGGGTTCCAGATCAAGGTGCTTGGCCAGGCGCCGCGGGCCGCCCGCTTCGGCGGCTTCATGGAATCCCGGGTGGTGTGGATCTGTCTGATGATTTCCGGCGGGCTGGCCGGGCTGGCGGGACTCTTCGAGACCTCGGGACCGGTCGGACAGCTGGTTCCGGCGCTGCCGGTCGGCTACGGCTTTACCGGGATCATCGTCGCCTTTCTCGGCCGCCTCAACCCGATCGGCATCGTGTTCAGCGGCCTGGTCATGGCCCTGACCTACATCGGCGGCGAAGCGGCGCAAATCGAGATGAACCTGCCGAGCGCCGTCACCGGGGTCTTCCAGGGTATGCTGCTGTTCTTCCTGCTCGGCATCGATGTCCTGGTGAAGTTCCGCGTTCGCCGCGTGCCACGCCGCGCGGCGGCGCAGCTGAACGCGGCGGCGGAATAGGAGACGGACATGGACCTCGTCATTCTCATTCTCCAGGGCGTCATCGTCGCCGCCACGCCGCTGCTCTTTGCAGCCATCGGCGAACTTGTGGTGGAGCGCTCGGGTGTCCTCAACCTCGGCGTCGAGGGCATGATGATCATCGGCGCCATCGCCGGCTTTTCGGTGACCCTGGAGAGCGGCTCGCACATCGTCGGCATTTTTGCCGCCGCCGGCGCCGGCGCCGTACTGGCGGCGCTGTTCGGGTTGCTGACCCAGGTCCTGATGTCGAATCAGGTGGCGACCGGCCTAGCGCTGACCATCTTCGGGCTCGGCGTCGCCGCGCTTTGGGGACAGGGCTATTCCGGGCTTTCCGCCGAGACGCTGCCGCGTCTCGATATCCCGGTTCTCTCCCGCCTGCCGATCGTCGGCCCCCTGCTTTTCGCCCACGACGGTCTGGTCTACCTCTCGCTCGCGCTGGTTGCTGCTGTCGCCTGGTTCCTCAACAAGACGCGGCCCGGCCTTATTCTGCGGGCCGTCGGCGAGAACCACGACGCGGCCCATGCCATCGGCTACAACGTCGTCGCGGTGCGTCTGCTGGCGCTGTTGTTCGGCGGTGCCTGCGCCGGATTGGGCGGCGCCTACCTGTCCATCGTGCAGACCCCGCTTTGGGTCGAGAATATGACGGCGGGGCGCGGCTGGATTGCCTTGGCCATCGTCGTCTTCGCCGCCTGGAAGCCGTCGCGCGCGCTGCTCGGCGCCTACCTTTTCGGCGGCGTCACCGTCGTCCAGCTGCATGTCCAGGGTTTCGGCGTCGAGATCGATGCCCAGTACCTCTCGATGCTGCCATATTTGGTCACCATCCTGGTTCTGGTATTGATCTCACGCGATAAGACCCGCGCCAATCTCAACGCCCCGGCTTGCCTCGGCAAGTCGTTCTATGCATCGTCGTGAATGCGAATTCAATCAGGGAGCAAGGGTCGCGCCACGCGCGCGGCTCGTGAGTGCAAATCACAGGGAAAAGACAAACAGGGAGATAATCTATGTCCGGACTGAAACAAATAATTATCGGCTGCGCCGCGGCGTTCGCCCTTACCTTTGCCACCGGCGCACTTACGGCTGGAGTTGCCGGAGCGGCGGAAAAGACCAAGGTCGGTTTCGTCTACGTCGGCCCGATCGGCGATCACGGCTGGAGCTACGAACACGATCAGGGCCGCCTGGCGATCGAAAAGGAACTCGGCGACGCCGTCGAGACGACCTATGTCGAGAACGTCTCGGAGGGCCCGGACGCCGAGCGCGTCATCCAGCAGCTGGCGCGTGCCGGCAACGCCATCATCTTCACCACCTCGTTCGGTTTCATGAACCCGACGCTGAAAGTAGCCAAGCGCTTCCCCAAGGTGAAGTTCGAGCACGCCACCGGCTTCAAACGCAGCGCCAACGTTTCGACCTATTCGGCGCGTTTCTATGAAGGCCGTCACATTATCGGCTTGATCGCCGGCAAAATGACCAAGTCCAACACCGTTGGCTACATCGCCTCTTTCCCGATCCCCGAAGTCGTGCGCGTCATCAACGCCGCCTACCTGGCGGCCAAGAGCGTAAATCCGGATGTGCAGTTCAAGGTCATCTGGGTCAGCACCTGGTTCGATCCCGGCAAGGAAGCCGACGCCGCCAAGGCGCTGATCGATCAGGGCGCCGACATCATCATGCAGCACACCGATTCGCCCGCCGCGATGCAGATCGCCGAGGAACAAGGCATCTTCGCCTTCGGTCAAGCCTCGGACATGCATAGCTTCGGGCCGAACGCGCAGCTCACCTCAATCATCGACAACTGGGCGCCCTACTACATTGCCCGCGTCAAGGCGGTCATGGACGGCACCTGGAAGTCGGAGGACACCTGGGATGGCATCAAGCCGGGTATGGTCAAGATGGCCGACTTCTCCGACAAGATCCCGGCCGATGTGCGGAAAATGGCAGGCGACGCCCGCGACGCCATCGTCGCCGGCACGCTGCACCCCTTCACCGGGCCGATCAACAAGCAGGACGGTTCGGCCTGGCTCGCGGCGGGTGAAACCGCCCCGGACGGCGACCTCGCCGGCATGAACTTCTACGTCGAAGGCCTGGAGGGCAGCCTGCCCAACTAGGCCTCGGGCGACGGCTTCGTCGAGCCCGGCGCGTTCCGCGCGTCGGGCTCGATTTCCGTCAAGGGCAAACAAAGCTTATGACAGAGTCGGAAAATAAGGGCCAGATATCCAAGAGCCATACATCCGGGGGCCGCATCCTCAAGGGCCAGACCCTCAGCTATCTGGCCGACCCCTTCCTTGGCGAGCCCACGGCGGCGGTGCGCCACCATGCCGCCGGCGCGGTATGGATCGAAGACGGCCGCGTTCGCCAAGTCGGCCCGGCCGACGAGATCCTGCGCGCGGTGCCGGATCTGCCGGTAACCGACTACGGCGAGGCGCTGATCATGGCCGGCTTCGTCGACTGCCATGCCCACTACCCGCAAACCGCGATCATCGCCTCTTACGGCGCGCAGCTGCTGGACTGGCTGCAGAAATACACCTATCCGGCCGAGCTGCGTTTCGCCGACAGCGCACATGCCAGGCAGGCCGCCGAAATCTATCTCGACGAATGCCTGCGCAACGGCACGACCACCGCCGCCGTCTTCTGCACCGTGCACCCGCAGTCCGTCGACAGCTTCTTCGAAGCCGCCGAGGCGCGCGGCCTGCGCATGGTCGCCGGCAAGGTCCTGATGGACCGTCACGCCCCGCCCGCGCTCTGTGACGACGCCCAGACCGCCTACGACGACTCGAAAGCCCTGATCGCCCGGTGGCACGGCCGCGGCCGCAACCTCTATGCCATCACACCGCGCTTCGCGCCGACCTCGACGCCGCAACAGCTCGAGGCCGCCGGCGCGCTGTGGCGGGAATTCCCCGATACACTGGTGCAGACCCATCTGTCCGAGAACCCAAGCGAGATCGCCTGGGTCAAGAAGCTCTTCCCCGACTGCCCGGACTACCTTGGCGTCTATGAAGGCTGCGGTCTGGTCGGGCCGGGCGCCGTCTTCGGCCACGCCATCCATCTGAACCCGCGCGAGATCGAACTTTTGCGCGACAGCGGTGCCGCCATCGCCCACTGCCCGACGTCCAACACCTTCATCGGCTCCGGCCTTTTTGACATGCAGGGCCTGCGCGACCGCGCCGACCCGGTGACCGTCGGGCTGGCCAGCGACGTCGGCGGCGGCTCGTCCTTCTCGATGTTCGCCACCTTGCGCACGGCCTATGAGGTCGCGCAGCTCAGGGGCTACAGCCTGCACCCGGCCAAGGCCTTCTACCTGGCCACCCTGGGCAGCGCCGAATGCCTGCGCCTGGGCGACCGAATCGGCAATCTGGCGGCCGGCTACGAGGCCGACCTTGTGGTGCTCGATCTCGCTTCGCGGCCCCTTATTGCCCAGCGCATGCAAGCCGTCGAGGACCTGTGGGAGGCGCTTTTCGTGCAGATGATCCTCGCCGACGACCGTGCGGTGCTGGCGACCTACGCCGCCGGCGAAAGGGTTTATCAACGCGCCGCCATCTAATATTGCCGGCCAAGGCACCCCATATCTTTCTGAAACCGGCTCAAGGACAGGCATGACACGGGACCAGTTCATCCAGGCTCTGCCCAAGGCGGAGTTGCACCTGCATATCGAGGGCAGCCTGGAGCCCGAGCTGCTGTTCGAACTGGCGCGCCGCAACCGCGTCGAGATCCCCTTTTCCTCGCCCGAGGAGGTCCGTGCCGCCTACAGTTTCGAGCGGCTGCAGGACTTCCTCGACATCTACTACCAGGGCATGAACGTCCTGCTCGGCCCCGAGGACTTCTATGACCTGACCCGCGCCTATCTGGCGCGTGCCCGCCAGGACAACCTGCGCCATGTCGAGATCTTTTTCGATCCCCAGGGCCACACCGGCCGCGGTGTCGCCTTCGACCACGTCGTCGAGGGCATCACCGCCGCCCTCGACGAAGCGGCGCGCGATGGCGGCCCCTCGTCGCACCTGATCCTCTCTTTCCTGCGCCATCTCAGCGAGGACGAGGCCTTCGCTACCCTGGCCGAGGCCGATTCCCACCTCGACAAATTCGTCGGCGTCGGCCTGGATTCCACGGAAATGGGACACCCGCCCGGAAAATTCGAACGTGTCTTTGCGCGTGCCGGCGAGATGGACCTGAAGCTCTGCGCCCATGCCGGCGAAGAGGGGCCGCCGGAATACGTGCGCGATTCCCTGGACCTTCTCAGAATCGACCGCCTCGATCACGGCAACCGCGCCATGGAGGACCCGCGGCTGGTGGCGCGCCTGGCCGACAGTCAAATGACCCTGACCAGTTGCCCGCTGTCCAATCTGCGCCTGGCGGTGATCGCCGACATGCGCGAAAACCCGGTCGCCGACATGCTCGAGGCCGGCCTGGCGGTGACCGTCAACTCCGATGATCCCGCCTACTTCGGCGGCTACCTCAACGACAACTACACGGCCGTCGCCGAGGCCCTCGACCTTGACCGGGCGCAGCTCGCCACCCTGGCCCGCAACAGCTTCACCGGCGCCTTTCTCGACGAGGCTGCGATCGCTGGCCATCTTGGCGAAATCGACTCCCTGCTCGCCGGCGGCTGAGGGCGACGCCGACGCCGCGGTGTGGCGCGTCGCCTCCCGCTCCACTACCTCAAGAAAGGTTTCCTTGGGCAGGGCTCGCACCGCGATTGCGTTCGTGACTAAGCCCGCCGCGCAACTGGTAGCGACAAGTGGAGATGCTCGCATGTTGAGATTCCGTCTACGGTGCCGCTAGGATCTTTTAAAACGGGATCGGCGAATCGCTTCGCTCTCGTCAAGATCGTCGCCGGCATCGCAATAGTACTGGTATTGACGGCTATTTACTGGCTTGCCCAGGAAAGCGGCGCGCTGATCCTGCTCGTCGACGGGCCCGCGTTGCATGATTGGATCGCAGGACTCGGCCCCTGGGGCCCGCTCGCGGTGGTCGGTTCGGTGGCCCTGGCCATCCTGATCAGCCCGATCCCCAGCGCGCCAATCGCGGTGGCGGCCGGCGCCGCCTTCGGGCATCTCTGGGGGACGATCTATGTCATCCTCGGAGCCGAGGCCGGCGCGCTAGCCGCGTTTATCGTGGCGCGCCTGTTCGGCTACGAAATATTGTCGCGCTGGTTCGGCGATCGGCTATCCGTGGGGTGGCTGGGATCTCAGAATACCCTCATGGGCCTTGTTTTCGTCAGCCGCCTACTGCCGTTCCTTTCCTTCGACTTGATCAGCTATGCGGCCGGACTAACTGCCCTGTCCTTTTGGCGATTCGCGCTTGCCACTGTCGCCGGCATCATCCCCGCGAGTTTCCTCCTGGCTCACTTCGGCAAGGAGATGGCCACGGGCGAGGCTCGGAGTGTCATGATGGCCGTCGGAGCCCTCGGGGCTATCACCCTCGTGCCGCTGCTGGTCAAGCTCTTGCGCGATCGTCTCCGGCGGCGAAACGGCGGCGCGGACCCGACAGAACATCAAGAGAAGCAATCCAGCTTGACGGACAGCACCGACCGGGCCGGGCGGCCAGACTGAGGTCCCAGCCGAACGCCCCCGGAAGCTCTTTGAATCCTGGCAGCCGACTCCAGTTGGACGTACCTGACCGCCCGCCCGTCGTGCCTGTATTTGTAGCGCTGTTAGCCCTGTGGCGCGTAACGGGCGCGGAACCAGGACATCACCCATCCGCGCGGCGGATCGAAGCCGGTGATCAGGTAGCTCAGCACGTACTCGTTGTTCATGGTCACTTCGAGATCGCGGAAGGCCGCCTGGGTACCGCAAAAAAGCACCTCGTCTCCCGAGCCTATCAAAGTATCCAGGGTCGGCAGCACCGTCACCTCCGCGCCGGAACGCACCACAAGCGGAACCGAGGCGATGCGCTTCAGGCGATCGCGGGGGTCGCGCAGGATGTCGGCAAGGTCAATCGTTCCGCCCTTTTCGATCACGTCGAGCAGCGTCGGCGCCGAGCCCTTGTCGATTAAAACGGTCCAAACGCGCGGCGGACCGCCGCCGATCTCACTTTGGATTCGATCGATGGCTTCACGGATAACCGCCTCGTTCCCTTCGCGCTGCGTGGCCCGCAAGCCCTCGAAGAAATTCTTCATCAAGGGGGCGATCAGCAACAGCAGAATGCGCCGAGCGCTGGTCAAGCTGGGCATCATGATCAGATCGGCATTGGCGGCGTGAAAAACCATCTGATTGCGATATCGGTTCTGCCGCACGATGCAGAATATTTTCGGGTTCAAGGCCTTGGCATTGAGGACTATCGACAGGTTATCGGAGTCGTGATCGGTGCAGGCGACAATACCCGCCGCCGTTTCGATGCCGGCCAAAAGCAGATTCTTCTGGCTTGCCCGGCCGGCAACGAAGCTATCGCCGGCCTGCGAAGAGGGAACCTCGCCGGGCTCGATCACGACCGTTGAAAGCCCCTGTTTTTGCAAGGATCGCCGCAGCCAACGCCCCATGCGGCCGTAGCCGCAGAGGATCCAGGTGCCGCGCGGCGGCATCAGGCGGTCGCTCAACAGCGCCCCCGGCGTCCCCACCAGCCACTGGTTCAGCGTGTGAATGCCGGGCGTCGCAATGGTCGCGCCGAGATACTTGGCGTAGGTCTGGAAAGGGTCGACGATGTGGACATTCTCGCCGAGGGTCGCGAGGGTATCTTCGTGAGCTTCCGAGGTCGACTGGGTGACCACCCAGACCCGCGGATTGAGCAGGCGCGCCGTGACCGAGATCTTGAGATTGACTTCCTCGTTCTGGGTCAGGGCGATGACGCCGCGGCAGCAGTCTTTTGATAGGCCGGCCTCCATCAGATGCTCGGGCACGATGGCATCGGCGACGAGGCCCGAAACCTCGGCGCCGTAGTCGCGCAGCATAAGGCTGCGGATTCTCTCCGGCTCGCGGTCGATCACCACCACGGTCATGCCGGCATCGGTC